>NZ_JBFXHJ010000084.1:0-9645 GCF_050177135.1 Methanomethylovorans sp. | reverse complement strand
TCGGTCTATGCAGCAATATCTGTCGTTGCCGAAATAATGAAGGTGAACCATGCCGTAGAGATAATTGAGACGCAGGGGATGGAATCCTTGCGCAAGTACATGGAAAGGCTGGAACACGAAGCATATTCAAAGAGCGGGAGCAAGGCTTCAAAAAGACTGGCGGAGGATCTCTACATGCGCCAGGCCATTCACCGGATAAAGGATACTGACACCGAACATCCGAAACTTGAGATGGTGAGGAACATCGTATCCAGACAGATAGCCGGGAGACCGGAGTCAAGAGTAATAGTTTTCACGAACTACAGGGATACTGCAGATATGGTCACAGCTTCCCTGGAAGCAATGGAAGATATCCACCCTGTGCGATTTGTAGGACAAAGCTCAAAATACAAAGATAAAGGTCTTACTCAGAAACAACAGGTTCAGATCATCGAGGACTTCAAAAAAGGCGTATATAATGTACTGGTGGCAACTTCTGTGGCAGAGGAAGGATTGGACATACCCTCGACCGATCTTGTTGTTTTTTATGAACCGATCCCTTCCGAAATAAGGAGCATACAGCGTAAGGGCAGAACAGCAAGAAAACATGCAGGCAGGGTCGTGGTACTCGTCACCAAAGGTACCAGGGATGAAGGTTATTACTGGAGCAGCCTGTCAAAGGAACGCCGGATGCAGAGCAATATGAAGGAGTTGCAGGAGATCATGCCTGCAAATGCCACTACTTTGGAACAATATGTCCAACCACAGGTAGAAAAAGACCAGAAGAACTTATCTGAATTTGGAAATGAAGGCATCAGGGTTGTTATAGATCACCGGGAAGTGCGCAGCCAGGTTGCCAGGGAACTTGAAAAGCTTGGGATGGATATCGATGTCAAGACCCTGGAAGTGGGAGATTATGTGATCAGCGAAAGGATCGCTATCGAAAGAAAGAGCGCAGAGGATTTTGTAAGTTCTCTCCTGAACAACACTTTGTTCGAACAGATCTCCAATATCTCACGCTCCTATCAAAAGCCTGTCCTGTTGATAGAAGGAGAGGGCTTGTTCTCAGCACGTCAGATAAACCCCAGGTCGATACATGGAACTCTGGCCTCCATAGGAATAGACTTTGGGGTATCCATATTCTACACAAGGGATGCTGAAGATAGTGCTATGCTCATCCAGACCCTTGCAAAAAGGGAACAATCTGATGAACAGAGGGAAATCAAAGTTCATGGAAAAAAGGCATCCCAGATGTTATCAGAACAGCAGGAATACATAGTTTCTGCCATAAACGATATCGGACCGAAAGCGGCGAAAACCCTTCTTAAGCATTTCGGAAGCGTGGAGAATGTGATGAAAGCAGAATACGAAGAGCTGATAAAGGTCCAAAACATTGGACCCAAGACCGCTTCCAGGATAAGGGAAGTAGTGTCAGGGGACTATAAAGGATAAGCTGTAGCTTGATATTTATCCCCTTTACCAGGACTACTTCTTCAGCCTGTCTATTAGATCCAGGCTCTGTCCAATAAGTTCGAGGAACTCTTTTATCCTGCGAGGGTCCTGCTCCTGCTGCATGGAGTGAGCAAGCATAATGGTTTTTTTGATCAGCATATCTTCCAGTTCCTGTAAAGAACTTGAAGGAACAGACTTTGATCGTTCTGGAACTTCTGGGCCCGTAGGAGTTATTTTATTGACACCTGCAGGCAGACCACCCGAAGAAGGGACCACATTTACTGAGGAGGGAAGTTGTTCTTTATCTTCGGTATTGGCAGAAAACTCAGAAGAAAGGGCCTTCTTTTTTTCCGGGAATTTTTCCTGTGCCTGAGCAGAAGGTTTTTGTCCTGTATCACAGACCGGGCAGATCACATTGCCTTTATATCTGAACAATGGAGCCCCGCATTCTGTACAGTGCTGTGCCAGCATGGTACCACCTATCTCAAGCATCCGTGAGATCTTGCTTATTGATTCTTCATCCTTTTGACTCATGTATTCCTCCGTTACGTTAACGATATATTACCAATGAAAGTCTTTTTATACCATATAATGGTTTAGTTGTAACTTGATTATCTTATTTTAGTGATAAGTCATCTGAAGGTGATTTGTATGGCAAATGATTTTAAAGATGTTATAAACCAGTGTATACAGATATTAGAGCAGATCGCAAATGACAGTTCTGTTCCAAGGAATATAAGGCGTTCTGCAAGTGATGTGCTGACCACACTGAAAAATGAGGGGGAGCCTCTGTTCATGAGGACAACGGCAAGCATTTCTATCCTGGAAGATATCAGCAATGATCCAAACATCCCATTACACACCCGTACTCTGATATGGAATGTTGCAAGTCAGCTTGAAACCATTCCTGTAGATGATTAATACTTCCTTTTAAGGGAATATGGATGTTATCCTGTAAGGAATACATCCTCTTAAAACCATTTCTGAATTTATGTTTTGTAGGCTTCGGATGATCGGGGCCCTTTAAGAAGAAATATTTACTGAAATAACACCCTTATAGTTGCAATTATAACTAATAAGTGATCGGAACTGGATCCGAAAGAAGGGACCATGATAAAAAATATCATCGAACATATCAGAGAAGAGCTGGAAGAAAAAGACAAAGCCCGAGAGCAGGGTATAACGCTGTCAAGGGAAGTAGTGCGCAATTGCAGAGTAGCGATGCAGCACGTCCATAAGATGGAACTTGAACGGGCATATTCCATGATCCAAACTGCAAGAGAAAACGTAGAAAAAATGATATCAGTTCTTGAGGATCAGCCTGATCTATATTATACAGGTTTTGTGGAACATGCCCAGCAGGAATTTACAGAATGCAGCGTCATATATGCACTTGTTTCTGGAAAAGGCATCCCTCAGCCTGAAGAATTGAAAGTTGAACCTGTGGCATACCTCAATGGGTTGGGAGATGTCGGAGGAGAGATAAAAAGACATATACTCGATCTGATACGCAATGGGATGCTGGACGACGGGGAAAGATATCTGAACATCATGGAAGAATTATACACAGGTTTGATGTTATTCGATTATCCGGATGCTATGACACATGGACTGCGGGCAAAGACAGACAGATTGCGGCTGCTACTGGAGATAGCACGAGGGGAACTCACAGCAGCGGTCAGACAACAAAAACTTGAAATGGCTATGCAAGCGCTTGAAAATCAATTCTTATCTCGTAAATAAACAAATAAATAATATTGCACCGAATTAACCATCATCTTAGAGGACATCACTATGAGATTCAACCCTGAAGATATCAAAACAGCCGCTAAAGAAGACTTTGATGCTGCGTGGAACAATGGCAGACAATATGTGAAAAGATCAAACATCAACCAGGGATACCCACACATGGAGCTTAACTATGGCAAAGTGCATCCCGTCTACGAGACCATATCCCGCCTGAGAGAAGCGTATCTGCGTATGGGCTTTCACGAGATGATGAATCCTCTTATAGTCGATGAGAAAGAAGTACACAAACAATTCGGGCATGAAGCACTTGCAGTCCTTGACAGATGTTTCTATTTAGGAGGACTGCCCAGGCCCAACGTAGGCATATCCGATGAACGGATCGCCATGATCAAAGGAATGATCGGGGATATTGGCGAGGAAGGCATCGAAAAGATCAGGAAGATACTTCATTCTTATAAGAAAGGCGATATTGAAGGAGATGACCTGGTACCTGAAATGTCAATGGAACTGGGTGTTTCTGACTCGCTTATAGTGGAAATGATAGACCAGGTTTTCCCTGAGTTCAAGGAATTGGCACCTGTATGTGGCCGAAAGACATTGCGTAGCCATATGACCTCCGGATGGTTCATAAGTCTGTCAGGCATGCTGGAACGTGCTGAACCCCCTTTTAATTTATTCTCCATAGACCGCTGTTTCAGAAGAGAACAGGCCGAAGACGCTGCCCGTCTCATGACATATTATTCAGCTTCATGCGTCATCATGGACGAGGATGTAACGGTAGATCATGGAAAAGCGGTTGCTCAAGGTCTTCTGGCACAATTCGGCTTTGAAAAGTTCAGGTTCAGACCTGATGAAAAGAGAAGCAAGTACTATGTACCTGATACGCAGATAGAGGTATTTGCATATCACCCAAAGCTGGTGGGTTCAAAGACAAAATACTCGGACGGCTGGGTCGAAATAGCTACCTTCGGAATATATTCACCTACCGCACTTGCAGAGTATGAGATACCCTATCCTGTTATGAACCTGGGCCTTGGAGTGGAAAGACTTGCCATGATCCTGTATGGTGCCATGGACTTACGTGCCCTTACATATCCTCAGATACCACAGTACTCTCCATGGAACATGCAGGACAGTGAACTTGCAAAGATGATCTATGTGGAAAAAACGCCTGTTACCCCTGAAGGAGAACAAATACTTGCTGCTATAGTAAAACAATGCGAATTACATGGTTCCGAACCCAGTCCCTGTGAGTTCCCTGCATGGGAAGGCACGGTCTATGGCAGAAAAACGAAAGTATCGGTCGTGGAACCTGAAGAGGACACTAAGCTATGTGGTCCGGCAGCTTTCAATGAAGTGCTGGCATTTAAGAGCGACATTCTGGGACTGCCCAATAACAAGAAGTGGGAAGAGGCTTTTGAAAATGATTCCGCAAGGACTGGCATAAGGTTCATAGATGCCTTTGCCGCCCAATCAGCGTGGGAGATCGAAGAAGCTGCAAAGAATGGAGAAAAACTGGTGGAAACGAGAGTCAGGATAGTAAAAGTGCCTTCAGAGATCAATGTAAGGATCAAGCCCCTGGCTCAGCGTTACATCACCAGCAATAATATGAAAATAGACATACGTGGACCAGTATTCACAACTGTAAGGGCAGAGATCGAATGATCCTGCCTGTTGACCCTTGATCCAAAAGAAAACTAGGAAGCCAAAGCCCCAAAATACAACTTACTTTACCTTGCATCAAAGAAGGGCATTTCCTCCGCATCTACCTTAGCAGCCTTACACATCTGATTGCAGGTAACACGGCGCACCCTTGCTATGAACCTGGGTTCAAGCTGTATACGCAACATGGTCATTTCGCGTTCCTCATAATAGATATCATTGCTTTGGACCATTCTGTGAGTGATCACCTGATGTCTGAGCACTTTTACTACGATGCCCATAGTGCCTCCGCGCAGATCGTCCGGACTTACA
The DNA here is from genome assembly GCF_050177135.1 of Methanomethylovorans sp. Taxonomy (NCBI): domain Archaea; kingdom Methanobacteriati; phylum Methanobacteriota; class Methanomicrobia; order Methanosarcinales; family Methanosarcinaceae; genus Methanomethylovorans; species Methanomethylovorans sp. Next base: position 4,491 of record NZ_JBFXHJ010000084.1, on the reverse strand, counting down.
TGAGTGACGAATATGAAGTCGCCTATATTGGCTTTGTAAGCTGCGAAGAAATTGTTCGGACTGCGTACTTCAATGGTGAGGGGATGGCGATTCCGTAGCTCGGAAATCACACGCTCGGACATACCTGTTAATGCAATGTACTCCATGCTATCACCCATACATGGGGAACTCTTTCCTCGGTGCAGGCTGCTGCTCGGTTGATTTTACATCCTCTGCAAGCCGCTGCATCTCGATCTCTATCTTCTCCGCCTGTTCTATCAGGCTTTCTGTATTCACTGAGAAATCGTAGAGCAGATTTAAGACATCTATCACCACTGCTGCTGCTCGTGGATCCGGGTTTTGGCTTTGGGTGGCTCCCAAAAGGCTGATGGCCGGTATTTCCCTGACCAGGCACTCTGCCATAATACTCCCTGATATACCGGAAATGGTACCCATCTGGAACACTTCCACTTTATCCTTTATCCGTTCAAGCATTTCTGGTGTTGTAGCCGCACCAAACACTTTGCGCTCTTCGGACATTGTAGCTATACCTGCGATGGAAACTATTTCCTTTACGTTGATCCCCTTTGCCCAGTCCAGTAATGCTCTGCTGATATCATACGATACTACCGGATTAATGGGTATATCTGAAACGACCATCACAAGATTGCGCTCCTCGCTCTCGTATATCCTGACAGGCATGTTGATGAGACCTTCGTAAAGCACAGCTATCGGAGGGAAATGTCTTGAATCGATTGACCCCACATAGGTCATCTTGAGTTCATCTATGATCTGCTGGCTTGCGATATTCCCCACCAGACCTATTCCCGGAAAACCCTCTATTAGCACTGGGTTCTCTGATGTGATGGGTTTGGTTACTATTTTCACGTTCTTGTCATCATAATCTGTGTCTGCCAAAAGATCACCTGTTTCTAACTAACACTTATTTAATCGCTGATATTTTATACTGATCATGATAGATAAGAGCATCGTTCATAAAAATTAAGGAAGGGTAACATGGAAAAACCAATAATGTACCTTGAAAGCACAGGCAAGGAGAATACACAGCTGGTCATTGATGCTGCTATCAAAAGGGCTGAAGAGCTGGGGATCAGCCAGATAGTAGTGTCAAGCACCACTGGATATACGGCACTGGAAATGGCAAAAGCTGCAAAAGGAAAAAAGCTGAAGATAGTTTGTGTGAGCTATCAGTATGGGGTCAAAGAAGATGGAAAATGGGAAATGGAGATCGATACTTTACAGGAATTACAAAATATGGGAGTAGAGGTTGTTACGCAGTCTCACCTGTTCTCAGGAATAGAAAGAGCCATCTCTAACAAACTGGGAGGAACAAGCAGAATAGACGTGATATCGAACACTTTGAGGTCATTGTTCGGCCAGGGATTCAAAGTGGTCGTGGAAATAACAATGATGGCAGCTGACTCCGGTAAGATCCCTGTGATCCCTGGAACAGAGGTTATTGCAATTGCAGGTACAGGCCACGGCGCAGATGTAGCTGTTGTGATAAAGCCCTCGCATTCACAGAGATTCTTCGACGCTCAGATAAGAGAGATAATTGCCATGCCAAGAGTGAGGCAATAAGCCAGAAGATCTTTACTGGCTTTCTTCTTCTATTTCGTTATCTTCTGAATTTAGATCACTCTGATGCTTTGCATTATGAGATACCACTGCATCCATGGTTCTGTTGTGAAGATCCAGTGCAGACTTGAGAAAAAATGCTGTGATCGCAACAAAGACTGCAAAAATAATGATAGCAGCCAGAAACACGATTATAAGGTCCATAAGATCTTTTAGAAAAAGAAAAGGAAGTACCTGTGAGTACTTCACTGGGGTTTTTCATACAGCTTTGTCTTCTGGAACTGCTTGCCTCCCTTCTTGGAGTGGGGCTGCCTGAAAACGCTGTCGTTAGCTTTCTCAATTTCACGTGCTTCGATCGCCAGCTGTGCTGCAGCTCTCATCATTTCATGTCCTGCTGCAGTTGTAAGAGCTACCTGTTCAAGTTCCTTCATCATGAAGCATGCGGGGAAGTTGATCTTTGCGACCATGTCAGCCATGTGGAGTGCTGCAAGACCTTTTGCCTTTGCATAGGGGTTGTTGAAGTGAGCTCTTTCGATACATACCTCTGGCTTCGCAAGAATGTGAGGCAACTGGATAGGTTCACCTGCATCGACCAGAGCTGCGACCTTGTCCAGCTCTTCCTGGATGAGCCTTACAACACCGCATGTTGAAAGGACTTTCATTGCATCGGAGTTGAAGGATGCCATTTCCACTGGGTCAAGGAACTCTGTCTTTGCACCGATAAGCGGGTCTACGGTCATAATGATATAACCGAAACCTGCCTGTTGAAGAGCCTCACGGTCCTCTTTCTTGGTTGGACCATCTGAAATGATTATGCATGGAACGTCTTTGTAAAGTTCACGTGCTGCAGTTGGGCCGGGTGCACTGGAGTTGGGGCTGATCATAACATAGAAATCTGCTTCCATTTTCTTGAAATCAGCTGTTGCAGCTGCTTCATCTTTTCCCATCTTGGGACCTGTACCGAATACACGAACAGTGATCCCTTCTCTTGCTGCAATCTCATCCTGGACCAGGTCCACTACCTGGCTCATACCTAAGTTACCTAGCTTAATGATTCCAATCTTGGCCATGTAAAATCACAGTACAGCAATAGTGCAGTGTAGCATATATTACTTTTGGAAAGCAAAATACCCCTAAGCAGGGTTATCAGGAGCTTATAGCAGCTTACAGGAATCTATCCGAAAAGGTTAAAAGCAATGTCATTTATTTCACATCAGCCTGTTCCATAAGCCCCATTTACAATCTTTAATCCTAGGTTGATCAAGTGAGTTATACAAGTGATCTTTCTGAGAGAAGTAATAGTAGTAAGAAACTGATAGTTTTTGATATGGACAGCACGTTGATCGATGCTGAAACTATCGATGAGCTTGCTAAGGCGGCGGGAGTTGGCCAAGAGGTATCAGCAATAACCGAAAGAGCAATGAAAGGAGAAATAAATTTCTCCCAGGCACTTACTGAAAGGGTAAGACTTCTAAATGGATTGAAGTTAGAAGATGCAATAAAGGCTCTGGAAAAGATGCCTCTGATGCCAGGTGCCAAAGAACTGGTCAGTTTCGTGAAATCCAGAGGATATGCAACTGCAATGGTATCCGGGGGATTCACACTATCTTCGGAAAGAGTGGGAAAACTACTTGGGATAGACCACGTAGTATCCAATGAACTGATAGTAAAAGATGGCATCATCACGGGTGAAGTGATAGGATCTCTTACTGCACAGAACTCAAAGGAACTGGTGCTTGAAGAAATTGCAGCTCAGCACGGGATCGCACCTGAAGATTGCATAGTCGTAGGTGACGGAGCAAATGATATATGTATCTTCAAAAGAGCAAGATATGCTATAGCATTCAATTCTAAACCAATACTACGACAACATGCAGATGTTGTGATAATAGAGAAGAACCTCAAAGCTGTGATTCCAGTTATCGAATCTTTCGATCTGGATCAGCGGTGTGTATCGTGCATTAGAAATGTATGAAATGCCGGCTTCAATGCCGGAGAGGGAGGATTAACAAGCGATGTTGAAAGAACTGAACGAGAAGAAGACAGAACTCAAAAGACTGTCCGAGGAATACAAGACACAGCGCAACGAACTCAATGCCGAGGCAAGCAAGCTTGCTGCAAAACGCAATGAGCTCAACAAGAAGACAAAAGACCTTATCAATGAGGCTCAGAACCATAAGAACCTTCGTGATGAGAACAATGTGAAGGTTAAAGAGCACAAGGACCTAAGGGATGAGATCAACAATAGGGCCAATGAGATCTATGCCCAGATAGACACTATACGCGGAGAGAATAACCTTACAGGCCCATCCATCAAGGACATCCGTAAAGATATCGATCGTCTGGAATTTGCACAGCAGACAGAAGTCCTGAGCACAAGTAAGGAAAGAGAACTTGTAAACAAGATCACTGAGCTACGCAAGATATATAATGCAAAAAAGCAGCAGCTTGAAAGTAACCAGGAACTGAAGGAACTGCTCACAAAAGCACAGGATATAAGGGACGAAGCTTCAAAGGAGCACACATTGCTTTCTGAGTATGCACAGAAGGCGCAGGAATATCATGACCTTATGATAGCCACCTTTAAAGAAGCTGACAAGATACGTGCAGAATCCGATGCCGCTCACAAGGAATTCGTAAAGTTCCAGGAAAGTGCAGATGAGAAGCACAAGAAGTTCATCGCTGCCCAGAAAGAGATAAGGGACATTGATAAAGAGGTCCGCAAGCTCAAGAAGGGAGAAACTGAAGGCAGAAGAGAAGTATCCAAGGCCGATATGCGCAAGGATGCCGAAGACATCTTTGATAAGTTCAAGGCTGGAGAAAAGCTCACCACAGAAAACCTCATGGCGCTTCAGAGATCTGGACTGTTATAAAAAAGAAACTAATAAGGGTGATTTCACCCTTAAATTTCAA
>NZ_JBFXHJ010000083.1:6756-9843 GCF_050177135.1 Methanomethylovorans sp. | reverse complement strand
GTTAAAAGTCCGGATCAGACCTTGCTTCGATCCACCCGCCTTAGGAACTTATTGCAAAGCAAGAAGTCATTTTCCGCAAAGATATGAAATAACGAGACAGTTAACATATATGCAATAGAGAAGCTGCATATTTGAACAAACAATAAGAAAGGTTCTTGCTATCAGGCAATTGAAGATCCATCTTTCCCAATAAAATACCAATGACAGGAGAATCATTCATTAGTAAGCTTTAAATACACATGGAAAATATATAATACTGTTTCAATAAAAGGTACCGATAACAGATCCTGACTGAAAGATTGACAGAGTTTAAAAAGAGGTTTCATGAAAATTGGAAATAAGACGCTGGCAATCATTGGGATCACATCGATCCTTCTATTCCTTTTTATCAGCCTTATTGTTACCCAGATAGTGCAGAATAGTTTCAACCAGATAGAAGAAGATGAAGCGACCAAAAGCCTGGAAAGGGCAAAAAAGATACTTTTTTTAGAGATCGATCGGCTGAATATGCTTGCAAGCGACTGGGGCGAATGGGATGATACTTACTATTTTGTCAAAGGAAAATATCCTGATTATCCTGAAGTGAATCTTGGTACAGGATCACTCGTAAACCTCCACTTAAATATGATGCTGTTCTTCAATTCATCCGATCAGCTATTTTATGTTGAGGCTGTTGACTTAGATACGGGCAGATCTGCAGAAGTATCTGCAGACCTGGTGGAGTACATTGCTTCACAGAATGAAGTTATATCCTATTCAGAACCTGACGAAAGAGTATCAGGGATCTTGAACTCTCCTGAAGGCCCCTTATTGCTCAGCTTTCAGCCAATTACAAAAAATGACTATGATGGAACTATTGCTGGAACATTGGTCCTTGTCCGGTTTTTGGATCCCGCATTAATTGAATATTTTGAAGATACCATAGATCTATCCATTGGAATAAATCCTTTAGATAAAGAGAGCACTTCAAATGCAAGCTATATTTCAACAAATACACTGAATGATGATTATTTGATCGCATCCACTCTGTTGGACGATATTGAGGGAAAACCGGTTCTTTCATTGGAAGTTAAAATACCAAGAGATATCCATGATCTCGGTACTAACACTGCCAAATATCTGTATTTTATCATACTCCTTATTGCATTGACCTATAGTATAGTGCTGGTCATAGCCATCGAGAGATCAGTAATATCACGCCTGTCAAAACTGGATGCCAGCATTAATGCCATCGCAGTGACCGGGAATAATTCATCTCGCATAAAGATAGATGGTAACGATGAGATCACCAATCTTGGAAATAATATAAATGAAATGTTGAGATCACTCGAAGATAAAGAAAATCTATTTGAAGCAACCATCGAGTCAAATGGTGATGGGATCATTGTAGTTGATAACTACAAAAAAGTCATTGTCATGAATTCAAAATTTACCGAGATGCTCGACCTGCCATCGGATATGAGAACAGGCAAAGACATAGATATAATATTAGATCACATCCTCACCAGGACAAGCAACGCAGATGAACTGAACCTGAAAGTAAAATCCATATTCTATACCTCTGATTCCAACAGAGACATTTTGCATTTCAAAAATACACACTATTATGAATGGTATTCAAACCCGTTCATCAAAAATGGAATAATTAATGGAAGGGTTTTTTGTTTACATGATATAACTGAGATGAAAGAAATAGAAGGATCACTACGTGAGGCAAATGTTATCGCTGAAACCTCTAATAGGACAAAGAGCGAGTTCCTTGCCAATATGAGTCATGAGCTCAGAACACCGCTTAATTCAGTTATAGGCTTCTCAGAGGTTCTACTCGAAGGGAACAGTGGTTCTCTTAACGAGAAGCAGACACGATATCTGAAGAATATTTCGAAAAGCGGGAAGCATCTGTTAACTATAATCAACGATATCCTGGACATCTCTAAAATAGAATCTGGAAAGATGCAATTATACAAGGAAAACATCTCTGTGAAAAATCTCCTTGAAGACATGTTTTCCAGCATGCAACCTCTTGCAGCTGAAAAAGAAATAGTGATGAAAGTTTCTTTTGGTCCTGACCTAAGCTATATACAGGCGGATAAAGGAAAGATCAAACAAGTATTGTACAATCTTATCGGCAATGCACTCAAGTTCACAGAACATGGAGGTTTTGTGACCATCGGTGCAAAAGTGAATGGAGACATGGTATATATATCTGTGGAAGACACTGGTATTGGGATCTCCAGAATGGACCAGGAAAAACTATTCAAACCTTTCACTCAGATAGACTCATCCATATCCAGAAAATACGAAGGTACAGGTCTTGGACTTGCGCTTTCTAAGGAACTTGTTGTCCTCCATGGAGGCAAGATATGGGTTGTAAGTGAACCGGGCAAAGGCAGTGCGTTCACCTTCACGATCCCTGTGCATGCGTTTCAGCCAACTGAGGATCCTATTTAAAAAATAAGAAAAGCTATATTAAATCTTTTTTATGTTCTGGCTTTAAGCCTTTTAAACCCTATGGAACTTCTGAAGAACCCGATCCCTAGATAGAATATTGAGTGTGAACGAAAAATACTTTCGCTCCAATTTTGTTTTCCCTTGGAGAAATAGCAGCCTATGCATCCTGCCTGACAATGATGTACCAGGAGTGATACAAACCAGTGAATAGATTTTTCATAAATAGCCCGAGCCGTTCACTGTTAGGTAAAGTTTCATTATTGAATTGGTTATGGCTTAGGGAAGTGAGGAGGTATGGAGTATACCTCCCCTATGGATTTAAACCCCAGTCCTGACAAAGATCTGGGATGAGGTATGAAAGTACATTCACATATATAAAGAAACTCTTCAATAATTCAAAGAAAGCTTGTGTTATTCCATAAACAATTAAGATGATCATTGGTTTGTTGCAATGGAGTGATGATCAAAAGACAAAGAAACTTGTGCTTAATTGGTGGCCCCATCTTGTTTTCATGGAATACATATAAAGAACATTTGTGATCACAGTTCATTCCGGAGGTATCTTCTGCCGACAGTACGTTTCAATTTAACTGAGGAAAAAGATTATTATATTTAGTTATTTATAACTATTTATGA
>NZ_JBFXHJ010000083.1:0-6656 GCF_050177135.1 Methanomethylovorans sp. | reverse complement strand
GAAGAGGTCAGAATTTGCTCTTTTGGTCCATCCATGAAGATCCTGCCATCTCTGAACAGGATCACCCTTTCTATTTCCGGAATTATGTCCTGAAGATTGTGTGTCACAAGGATTATGCTTTTTCCAGCACCGGCAATTCTGCGTATCAGTTCCCTGAACTTGTGAAGACTGTGCAGATCAAGACTATTGGCAGGCTCGTCCAGCACCAGTGCAAGAGGATCATGCACCAGCGCTCTTGCGATAAGGATCCTCCTTGCCTCGCCTGTGGACATATGAGAGATGGTTTGGTTTCGAAGATGAGATATCTCCAGAAGATCCATTACTGCCTGGACTATGCACTTCATCTCATAGGTTACATGATGGTTAGTGTAAATACCGATACTGCTAAAGAAACCCGATAATACTGCCTCATAGCCACAAATATCCCGGGTATACTCCTGCTGCAGGTCACCTGAAACTATACCCAGCAAGCTTTGAAGATCGAAAACATCCCACCTTTCTTCCCCCATGATGCGGCATACAAGACCAGAAGAAGTAGCCAGTGGCCGGTATTCTCTGGTGATGGTCTTGATGAGAGAAGATTTCCCAGAGCCATTGGGACCAATAATAGCAACGTTCTCACCTACATCTATCTGGAGGGAAAGAGAATCAAGGATCCTTCGCCCATCACGAGCAACGGTGACATTCCTGAAATCGATCAAAGGCTGTTGGCCGTTTCCTGAACGAATGGATATATCCTGCATGATATCGCATATCTAAGGGAACTCTTGTATAAAAACAATACCCGTTCATGGATTTTCATATAGAGCCTGGTTCTTTTCACTTACCACCATATATAAATATGTAGCATATTATTGCATATCGATCACGCTTAAAGTAATAAGATAGCATATATTCCTCATACTATAGCGGTCATTTCTGAAATGGAACAATAGAACAAAACGAGTCACATGCAGGAAACATTAAAAAAGGCAACATGAGATCCACTACACCTATCATAGAGCTCAGGGGTCTGTCCTATTCCTACGGAAATAGCAAGATAGAGGCACTTAAGGATATAAACCTGAAAATATACGCCGGAGAAAAAGTGGCCTTCCTGGGAGCCAACGGTGCTGGAAAATCCACATTGTTCAAGCACCTGAACGGTATCCTCAAACCAAACTTAGGAGAGGTGCTTGTCCATGAAGAGCCCATATCGAAAAAGAACATCTCGAAGGTGCGCCAGACAGTGGGGATCGTCTTCCAGAACCCTGATGATCAGATCCTTGCGCCCACCGTGGAGCAGGACGTCGCATTTGGTCCTGTGAACATGGGCCTGTCCGAAAAAGAAGTTGATTCGAGGGTCAAGGAGGCCTTGGAACTTGTGAATATGGCGGGACTGGAAGACAGGTCCCCGCACCATCTTAGCGGAGGGCAGAAAAAACGTGTTGCTATCGCCGGTATCCTGGCTATGCGGCCAGAGGTCATAGTGCTGGACGAACCTACGGCCGGACTTGATCCCAGGGGAGTTGAAAACATAATGGCTGTCATTGAGAAGATGAACCGTGACCTGGGAATAACGATAATACTGTCAACTCACGATGTTGACATGGTACCGCTTTTTGCTGACAGGGTCTTTCTGATGCACCACGGCAGGATAGAAGCGCAGGGTACTACAAAAGAAATATTCAAACAACCGGGACTGCTGGAACATGTGCATCTGAGAATGCCCAGGATAGCCGGAGTGTTCGAACTGCTCAGGGCTGAAGGTCTTGATGTGGAAACAAAGGTCACAGCTGTGGATGCCAGGGATGAGATATTGAGGCTGTTGAACGCGCCCAGGGAATGAGAGAAGGCAATCAAATGGAGATAACGCTTACAGATATTGAAAAAGAAGCGTATAAGGATAGTCCGGTGCATCGCCTTGACGGTCGTGTAAAACTCCTTGCAGTGATCATAATAATACTATTTACTGTAAGCCTGCCCCGGGTACACGACGAGAACCTGACACGTCTGGCCTTTGTGGAATTGTATCTCATTGCTCTAATGACCTTGGCAAAATTGAATCCTGTGTATGTGATCGTCCGCTTCCTTGCAGTGCTGCCCTTCGGACTGGGGATGATCGTGATCCAGCCTTTTGTGAGACAGCCTTTCTTTGATTCTTTTACAGAATATCCCCTTGATCTGCCACTGGGGCTTACAATTACCTACGAAGGTCTGGCCTTTGGCGTAACACTGCTGGCAAAGTTCATTGTATGTGTAAGTGCCATAATACTGCTTTCTTCCACTACGAAGATGCACGATATCGTGGGAGCCGCAAGACAACTGGGCATTCCAAAAGAGATCGCATTGCTGCTTACCATGATGGTAAGGTATCTGTTCTTGTTCTGGAGCGTGCTCAAACGTATCCGTACGGCTCAGAAATGCCGTTTGTTCAATGCCTGGAATAAAAAGGTCCATCGCAGGTGGATACTGGAACAGATCGGATATACCATCAGCTCGATCTTTATAATGGCCTATGAACAGGGAGAAAGGACATATATAAGTATGCTGTGCAGAGGATATGGACAGAACGGGAATATCCAGATACATAACAGATCTCTGAAGATGTCAGATGTGCTCTTTTCAATTACCACGCTCTCAATACTGATCGCATCCTATTTTGTCGGATAGGACAAAATTTGGGATAAGAAAAGAAAAAAGAGCTCTGTTAAAATCTCTGACCTTCAAGTGGTAAACCTGGATACACATGTTGGTTTTAATTGAGATTTTACTGAGCAATTTTGATAACTAAGTATTTTATGGAGAGAAAATATTTCATAGATAATAAATATAAATTGTTTGAAGTAGCCGAAACATATAAATCTTGAGCTAAAATAATATCTAATGTCTGCGAATTAGAAGCGATTACGCAGAATATTGCAGTAAGAAGGTACTTTCGATCTGAATCGTGTACAACGATTTAAGTTTCGATAGAGTGGGGAGTAAATATGGTTCTTTTTAGACCTTTTGTAGAAGAAGATAATGCTACTTTATTGGAAATAGAAAAATTATGTCCACAGGGAAATGACAAGATCGCAGAAGCTATGGATAAAAGTCCTGATACGATAGCAAGGTATAGGTTGTACGATAACTGGAATGTCTTAGTTGCCGAGGATGAAGGTAAAATTGCAGGCTGGATCGGCTGGACTTTAAAACAAAATTTGGATGACAGCAAGTATGGTTATCTCACAGAAGTTATCGTGCATCCGGATTTCCGGCGAAAAAGAATTGCTACTGAGCTGATAAAAAGAGCTGAGATGAATCTAAAGGAAAATGGAGCTGCTTATACCTATGGCTATATCTTTGAGGCAAATGATGCTTCAAATTCTATGGTTGCAAAAAATGGATATGTAAAGGTTGGAGAGATGCAAATGCAAGCTATCTCTGCATACAAGAAAGCAAACATTTTTTCGGGGACTTCAGTTCGCCTTGCAGAAAGAGGTGATATCCAAAATATTCTGGATCTTATAAATAATTATAATTTAGGAAGAAAGCACTTTGTTCCATACACAACAGAAAGCTTTGAAACCCATATAAATGATATTCCAGGATATGGTATGGATAAGCTCTGGGTAGCACGATCAGGCGATGAAATCCTGGCATGCGCGGGATTATGGGATATATCTACACTAGCTAAAGTGTACTATGCAAAAGAACCCGCCTCTATGAGGTTCCTTGGATCGGTATTCAATTTTTTGAATCGATTCACAGCTATGCCAAAAATTCCTGCAGAAAATGAACTTTTTGTTAACCAGTTCCTGACAGATTATGCATTAACACCTGAAGGTTATAATGCAATGTCAAACTTGATCAAGTATTTGAACAACAACATTGTTGATACTGAAAGTATTGCCATTGTGGCTTTCCTTACTCCGGATGACCCAATGGTACAAGTGACTGAGAAATTCAAACCATTAGCAGAAACATGGAATATTGTAGCAAAGTCTTTAGACTCTCAAGATCTAAGCCTCAAGCCATTATACTTGGATATTAGAGATTTTATCATGTAATTTTATTACATGCTTTTTAGCTACAACCTTCATCATCTGTAAGTAACTAAATAGATTAGATTTTCTATTAAAGATAATATCCAGTGACAGAAAATACTTGGTGAAATTAATAGAAATCTAAAGAAAATACTTGTTCTGAACAAGGATATTGAGAAGCGTCTAATGATGGAGAACGTTTTGAGAATATCCATGCCAACTTTTCGAATAAAAAAGAGCAAGTAATCCTCTTTCTTATTTGACAAATAAGTTATTTATTAAAAGTTTATACAACAAGCGATATATAATATTAAAACAAACATATTATTTATATAAAAACAAGATGGTAGAAATGAAATCAATACAATTAGTAGTAATCCTCCTGATAAGCATAGTTGCGCTTTCGGGGTGTACAGACATAAGTGACTCATATAAGCCTGGAAGTTTCGGAACAACCGAAGACGAAAAACAAATCGTTGAAGCAGTAACTGAAAAATATGGTGATATGACAGCCACAGGTGAACCAAGACTCCTTGAAGTAATGATGACATCATCAACACAGAACTTCATACCTGTGGATAAAGTACTCAAATATTCAAAGGACTCTGACGAATTATATGCATGGTTCATCTACGATAACTTCAATTACGACAAGATAAGTGTAGAATGGACATACCTTGACACCGATTACTCTATCCACACCTTCGAATCAGAAACAGGTGAAGACTTTGGACGTGGAACGTTCATACTCGAAAAACCAGATGATGGCTGGCCACTCGGAAACTACAGAGTGATAATAAGTGGTGCAGGTGTAGAAGAATCAGTGGACTTCGAGATAATAGATGGAGAAACTGTTTCAGTACCCCTTGAACTGCTGGCAGGTGCAGCAACAGGCAGCAATAATGCAGGAACAACAGTAAACTTACCAAATCCTCAGAGCGCAGCTTCATCAAATACAGTAGCTGGATGGTATCTAGTAGAAGTTGAAGACTATGGAGATAAAATACCAAGCACACACAATTACTACACATACGATGTAGACTATGAAAGAGGTAATGTCTGGACCAGTAACACGGGAGATGAAGGCGAAACAGTACAGGTAAGGACAATAAGTGAAGAACCGGATGATTTCTACACCGCTGAAGAAGAGATTGTAATAAATGTCAGAAAAGAAGGATTATTGATAGCACCAGCTAATCTCGGACTTGAAGACACAAGCTACATTTGCATAGATACAGCAGATGTCGCAATAGACAGAGCAACCTCAAGCCACTATTATCTGGCAGATGAAACATATGGAGAATTCTTCAAGATGGGCTGGCACGATTCAACCAATGATGTCAAAGAAGGTACATTCAAGGCAAATGCACCGGAAGAAAATGCATTTGATGGCTCATTCAGAATAACATATATTTACATCAACGGTGGAGTTTACAGAACAAATTACATATACGAATGGAGAGAGTAATTCTTTGCCATTCTCTTTTTTCTTAGGATTTATCTCAACATAAAGTGGGCTCTGTAGAAAAACTGTACCTTAATTGAACCACAAGAGTTCACAGAGCACACAGATAACAATAACTGGCATTAAGTGATTTTCTGTGAACTCCGTGTCCTCTGGGGTTATTGTTGATGCCAGTACATATATGGCTTTTCTACAGAACCGAAAAAAGAAGAAAAATAAGAAACTTCACTTTTTGATGATCTTGCCCAGGCCATAGCTTATGCCCAGCACAAGCAGAGTGCCAACAACAATAGCAGCTACCTCACCGGATTTGCCCATTCCCTCTATACCATAGTCAGGCATCGGGGAGGAGAACACTGATCCTGCTTCTTCCATCTCTGCCAGTTTTTCCTCGCTTACAACCCCTTCTGCAGCACTTTCCAGACCATCAGGATCAGGAGATGCAAGGAAGGGAGCTAGTACAGCGAGTATAAGAGCTATAACTATGCCTGCGTAGAGGAACTTTATGTTGGACCTGCTGCCCACTGCTGTATTGCTGCTCATGCTTTTACACCTCTTGCAAGTGACTTGTTCTCCAGGAGGTCAGGCCTTGAGCTTGCAATTGCCGTAATTGCAACAGCGGTGATGAGACCTTCGCCTATGAGCCCTATGATGAAATGATACGTACCCATGGCAGCCAGCCCTGGCACCAGGGGGAAAGTGCCTGCAAGGTACATCTGTACCGCACATACGAGAGCCGATACCAGCAGACCAAGCCATGCGCCTACGAAAGATGAGATCTGAAGGCTGAGCCTGGACTTCATAAGTGCAGAGAAAGTATAGTAGCCTACGAACCCTGAGATGACACCCATATTGAGGATGTTGGCGCCCATGGTAGTAATGCCACCATCAGCAAACACGAAACCCTGCACCAGCAGTACAAGGGTCAGCACTAGTACGCCAGCCCAGGGACTTGCGAATATGATCGCAACCAATGTGGCTCCTACCATATGGCCACTGGTGCCCATCCCTATAGGGATGTTCAGTGCCTGGATGGCAAATATGCCTGCGGCAAGGGCAGCAAGTATGGGAACTTTCGTGTCGTCCATTTCTTTTCCTGCCCACCTGATGGCCATAAAGATAAAAGGCAGCGCTATTATCCAGTAGATGATCGCCTGAGAGAGAGGTATGAATGAATCAGGTAT
>NZ_JBFXHJ010000082.1:0-9994 GCF_050177135.1 Methanomethylovorans sp. | reverse complement strand
CAGCTCTTCATCTTTTATTTTAGTTTCCTCTTCAACGAACTGCAGCCATTTTGCAGCCTTTTGCTCATTTTTCCAATCCTGGATCTTGGCACGTTTCTGGTGTTCATTGACATCTTTGAGGGACAGATCAATGTGTCTGCGGCCAGTATCCACTTTCAGGACCTTACATACGATTTTCTGGCCTTCACGTACGTAATCACGTACGTATTTTACCCATCCGGCCTTGATCTCGGAAATATGGATGAATCCTTCTTTTCCGCCATACTCTTCAAGTGTGGTGTATGCACCGAAGTCCACAACGTCCTTTACTGTGCAGACTACAAAATCGCCAACATCTGGCCACTCATTGATATCCATCTGATCACTTTGAATACACTTATTCCAGGACTTCCAGGATGTGTGTCGTTATAGTTGATTTGCCACCTGTAGGCTCTGCAAGGGTCCTGCCACAGACCAGGCATGTTACCTTGGTACTTGCACTGCCGAAGATAACCTGTTCGTTCTCACAGTCATTACATTTGACACGTAAGAATCTGCTTTTTGGTTTTGTCATTGATCATCACTCCGCAAATTCGAATTTCTTTGCTCTGAAGCACGGTCTCTGATGGGACTTATTACACTCTGAGCAGCGATACCTGAGATATATCCTTTTTGTGGGTTTGTCTCCACCAGGAACCTTGGAGAACTTTCCGCTGTTGCCTATTCCTATCTGGCGCTTCTTCTGTCTTTCTATATGTGTCAGTGAGGAAGCTTTTCCTTTCTTCACCCTCTCCACCACATGTTCTGTGTGCTTTTTACAGAAAGGGCAGTGTGTTCTGAATCTTTTTGGGATCTTCATTATCTACACCTTTATTGATTTGAATCATAGTTTTGTGATGATGTGTGCAACGTTGCGTTTCACAAGACCTTGTGCGTTAGGGGTCGGTAAAACAACAACATCCTCTGCACTCAGCGTATAATCACGATTATCTAAAGCCTTAAAGGTAGGTAAGTCGTTCAGTATTCGCACAACAACGAACTCTTCATTTATATTACTTTTGCCTATTACTTCTGGAATGTTTTCCCCGGGTACTTCCTGTGTTCTTTCCGGCTCCTTTATTTCAGGCACATCCGAAGTGGTTCGGTCAGGATTTCCTCTTTGATCATGCTGATGTAGGACAACATCCATTGAAGTGCTTTCCCTGCAAGGTACGGTCTTTGAAGCTACTATCGTTTCCGGATTGAGTATTGGTTCGAGCAGTTCTCCTCTTGCAGAATTTATGGCAGATAATACAGAATCATATATCTTTCTTTCAGCAGGCAATAGTTTGTCCATATCCTGGCTAGGGGACTTTTTGGAAAAGGCATTGGAAGTTGCTCTTGTAGTGATCTTCTTTATTCTGCGCAGGAATATTACTTCAATGTCCGTGATAGCACTCTGAAGCTCATCCTCCAGCATTCTGGATTCAACGGATCTGGGATTATTGATCAGTCTTATCTCATCTTCCAGTTCCCGAATGTACTTAGCTACACTCTCGTAGAAATCAGAACTTAAGGACCTGAGGGAAGAACTGCTCTCACTGCGCAGGATATCTTTCAATTCTGTTCTATCCATATTTTGTCGCACCTCTGCACATCAGGTGCACTGCCTCATACTCTATATCCGGTCTCGACACCTCATTCTCCATAGTATTTTTCCTTCCAACTTTAAAACATAATGGTCCATCCTTCTTTTTGGGCCTGCTGAGATGTATATGACACTCCATCAACCTTTAAACCTTTATTGTTCAGCAGTGTGATAATACCTCCTTTGTTACCAAGCTTTGCTTGTTGTGACAATGTCACTGTGATAACGGCACCAGCATTGATTATACCTGAAAGGGTGTGTTTATTTTTCAACCTGTCAGCTATCTGCCAACCCCCAAGATCGATAGGTTCAGGTGAAGTATTGATCAGAGTTACTGTTTCCACCTCAGGTGCTGAACCAATCGGATTGGCCATTGCAGCTACAATTCTAATAACACCTTCGTTTACTTCCTCAGTAATGGCATGACCTGTTTTATCGTCAGTGTGCCAGGTCTGTGACTGGAAAGCTAAGAAAACGGCTACCCATTGGTTAGAAGACGGAAAATGGAAAATAAGTGCACCGTCTTGCCAGACCCCATCCTCGTTCCTGTGGGATGGGTCATTACCCTGATTCATGTGTATATCGTGAATGCCGTTACCCGGTTTAAAGCCAAAGATCTTGTCGGGAATGTCAGTCTCAGGTCCCCACCGCTCTCCGAACGCATAGGCAAAAGCATCTTCTTCCTGCATAGCTCGGTCTACATAGTGTTCAACATGATCGCTTAGATCATTGTCAGGTCCCGGCATATTGTGCGGAATCACCCGCATATCAGCTGGATCGAACAGATTACTGCGAATATAATCAAGTGCTTTTCCCCCAGGATCGCTCTCCAATTTTGTGAAGTCACTTGGCAACTCCGGTAAAATTGTGGTGATAGGATGACTAAAATTGTCATTGACTATAAAAAGCAACTCTGAAGGCTTTAACTGCGACATGACATTTACCGCAATACGGTAGTGGCTGGCGCCAGCTACAATATGTATCTGGTAATGTGGTGTTGATAGGTCCTCTTCACGCTTTGCTCCGATAACCTTGCCCTTAAGAACCCCATATTTCTCTATAGACATGATTCCTTAGCCCCCTATATGCTCAATTTGTAAAAAATGCAATCTGCATCTTCTTTTTAACTCCACTTCCCCGCTCAAAGTTAAAAATCTAATACCGTCCAAATCTTCATACGTGTCAAATTAGGGTAGTTTAGCTCCCTATTCACTTTCAGTATTTAGATGCTCATTGGATATATTCTTTTGGAACTATATATAAAAAACACGACTGTATAGTGCCAATGAACTGCGATGGGCACCACGTATCAATAGCCACAGATGTATTTTAAAAATTTTAAGTTAGGGAAGTGCTCTTACAGAGCAGTTTCATCGTAAGATCATATCTTTTCATCCTATCCTGTCTTGTCCAGCTTCCGCAACTCCTCTGCACATAAGGTGTACAGCCACATATTCCGGCAGCTCCTGCTCGCCCGGCTCCACCTCGATATCTTTCCCTTTCATCTGCACTGCAAAGGGCTTGATCACTTTTAACCTTACCAATCTTTCACCAAAAACCACTGCATCTGTCAAGGGCTCGAACTTTTCCAGATCATCGATATTTAAAGACATTACCTTAAGGCCGGAACCACCATGTAAAGACCCGGGAAGCCGTATCAAGCGCTTGATGTCAGCTGTAACAGGCTCATCCACAACAGCTGACATTTTCTTAATACCTTCTTCTATCAATGTATTGATTATTTTTTTATTCAGCCCTGACAGAACATCAATATTACCTTTCTTTAATACTTCCACTTGTGCTTCATCTCTAAAGATCTCTATGATCTGTCGGGCAGTTTTCTCTCCAACGCCTTTGAATCCCCTTAGGATCTCTTCAGCATCGTCCATGGAAACTATGTTTTTCATGAAAGAAACAAAATACCTGTTTATTCTTCCTTTCCAGCCGCCTTCAGTTTCCGAGGGAAATACCATCATCTGTGCACTCTCTCTTCCTGCATCTCCACTTACTTCTTTTGTGTCAAGTATCCTTTCAAGGTCTATTCCTTTCGCACTGACATAATCAACGATCTCACGCCTTTCGGGGCTTTCCAGATGCAGGACAGAAGGGTCAGTTATATGGCAATGGTACCCTCTCCCTCCTGAGAACACAATATGTACGTCCTTCTCATCAAATCCGAAGTCATCAAGCAGGAATTCCATTAGTTTAAAAGTTTCTTTTTTTCCCTTTTCCAGCATATCAGCATAAGAAGTGATCTTTCCTGGAAGGTGGTCTGAGTCAATATCAAATATCAGATCTGCTTTCTGCCAGTTCTTCTCTTTCATCTTCGGAGCGCTGGGATACTCGTAGTATGCAACAGAATAATAAGCATGAGCGGGAGCTATTCCTTTCAGGTAGTCCGTGATCTCTCCTTCAGAGCCGAAGGCAATGTGTCTCTTCATGAAAGTTTCAGAACTATCGCTGAAAGAGATGAAACCCCATTCGCGGGATATGTGTTCCGGGGGAAGGTGTATCTCAGCCTGTGAGTAATAGCCCCGGAACCTGTTCACAAGAAAATTCCGTGTCTTCTCATTCATTTTCTTCTTTATATCTTGTTGTTATCATTTCATTGTTAGTTCGATTTCCAAATTATCATTAATATTACTTTCTTGTCATAAACCTTATAGTCAACACCTGCATTATAGTCGCTTTATGAAAGAGGAAATGACAAGTGCAGATGTTGCAGCTCTTGTGGCAGAACTAAGTTCAGGTGAGCTCTCGCTCATTGATGCTAAAGTAGGGAAAATCTATCAGCCACTGGAAGATGAGATACGTTTCAACCTCTTTGTTTTCGGTAAAGGTAGGGTGGACTTTATAATCCAGGCCGGAAAGAGGGCCCATCTAAGCCAGTATGCTTCTCCGAGCCCTAAGATCCCACAGTCGTTTCCTATGCTACTGCGCAAACATGTAATGAGCAGCAGGATAGTTTCCATTAAGCAGTATGATTTTGACAGGATAATAGAGATCGGTTTTGTCAGGGGAGGTGTGGAAACGGTCCTGGTGGCTGAGCTTTTTGCCAGAGGCAATATAGTGCTCATTGACAATGAAAGGCGCATCATTCTTCCCATGAACCCTGCAACATTCAAAGGCCGCAGGGTAAGAAGTGGTGAGATATATAGTTATCCTGAAGCACAGATCAGCCCTCTTGAGGTAAATGAAGAACAGATGCTTACAGTCTTCAGATCATCTGATTCCGACGTGGTACGCACAATAGCCACCAGGTTCAATCTGGGTGGTCTTCTTTCTGAAGAGGTATGTTCGAGGGCAGGGATCAAAAAGAACCTTCCGGTTTCGGAGGTAGGCTCAGAGGAAATAGCTTTGCTCCTAAGGGCAATGAAAGAGATATTCTCTCCTTTGCAGACAGGAAAATTAGATCCATGTATCATAAAGAAAGGTGAAGAAGATACCGCTCAGTCAATAGATGTTGTACCTTTTGAACTGGAAGTATACCGCGAACTGACAAAAGAGCGTTATCCCTCATTTAACAAGGCTTTAGATGAGTATTTTGGTAAAAGGGAAGCTGCGTCGATCACTGAACAGGCAGTTTCGGTAAAAAAAGAAAAAGTTGATCTTCTGGAGCGCAGGTTAAAGCAGCAGGAAGAAGCTGTGGAGAAGTATGGTAAAGAGGCGGAGAAACAAACGTCCATTGCAGAAACCATTTATGCTAATTATCAGGCTGTAGAAGATGTTTTAAAAGTTCTTGCCAGTGCAAGGGATAAAGGTTATTCGTGGGATCAGATAAAGTCCACCATAAAGGCTGCAAAGGATTCTATTCCAGCTGCCAAGTCCATATTGAGCATAGACTCAGCTACAGGGACAGTGCTGCTTGACATAGGGGGCATGAGAACGAACATAGATCTCACTAAGACTGTCCCGCAGAACGCCCAGGTTTATTATGAAAGATCCAAAAAACTGGCAAAAAAACAGGAAGGTGCTATAAGGTCTATTGAGCAGACAAAACTGGCCATGCAGAAGAAAGAAAAGCCTGTTGCCAGGAAAGGAGGTACTGTTCGCATTAAGAGGCACTGGTATGACAGATTCAGGTGGTTTGTGTCATCGGATGGTTTCCTGGTAATAGGTGGAAGAGATGCCGACACCAATGAGGAGATCTTTGTAAAGTACATGGAAAAGCGGGACATCGTGCTGCACACCCAGGTGCCAGGTGCACCACTGACCGTGATCAAGACAGGTGGTAAAGAAGTACCGCCACAGACCATTGAGGAGGCAGCTTGTTTCGTAGTGTCATATTCCAGCATCTGGAAAGCAGGTCAGTTCAGTGCGGACTGTTACTGGGTAAACCCAACACAGGTTTCGAAAACTCCGGAGTCAGGTGAATACGTAAAGAAAGGGTCTTTCATTATCCGGGGTGAAAGGAACTATTTAAAGGACGTGCCTGTAGGGGTCGCAGTTGGCATTGAAATGGGTGAAGAGACAAGGGTAATAGGCGGTCCCCTTTCTGCAATTAGCGGAAGGGCGAAGCACGTTATGGAGCTGGTGCCAGGCAAGTTCAACCAGAACGACATAGCAAAAAAGATATACAGGAAATACGTGGATACAATAGGGGATGCATCATTTGTAAAACAGGCAGCTTCTCCTGATAAAATAGCTATGATGTTACCGCCGGGAGAATCCGACCTTAAGGTTTGATCATGTCCATGAGGGTTGCTTCCATGGTAATTATTTTTAAGTTGCTGTTTGTATGATCATTTTATTCAGGTGCTGATATGAGGGTAATGAAAAAGGACCTGCGGGGAAACGATGGGGAAATATCTGTTTTAGCTGAAACTCTTGATGACCTTTGGCATCTCAAATATATCATTGAGAAAGGAGACCTCGTTTTTGCTGTAACTAAAAGAAAAGCCGATGTCGCAACCGATAAATTACGTCCGGAAAAAGTAGAGAAGAAAACAGTGAGGCTTGGGGTCCGTGTGGAGGGTCTGGAATTCCATAAATTCTCCAACAGGCTCAGAGTACATGGTGTTATAGAACACGGTATGGATATTGGGTCCCATCATACTTTCAATATTGAGGAAGGAACTGATCTATCCATCATCAAGGTCTGGAAGAAGGATCAGCTGGAACGAATAGATGAAGCTGAGATAGCTTCCAAGCGGCCCTCGGTTATTATTGTTGCAGTAGAGGAAGGAGATGCGGATATTGGTCTTGTCAGGCACTATGGTATCGAGGTTTATTCTCATATAACTCAATCTGCAGGTAAAGCTGAAGGCAATCTGAGGACTGTTTTTTTCCAGGAGATCCTGGATCAATTGACCCATGCTGTTTCCGGCTCGGAGTCAATTGTACTTGCAGGACCGGGTTTTACAAAAGAGGATTTTCTGAAATATGCTCTGCAAAAAGAACCCGAGATGTTATCAAAGCTAGTTCTTGAAGACACAGCATCCATTGGTATGTCAGGTTTTCAGGAAGTTTTGCGAAGAGGTGCAGTTGACAGGATCATGGAGCAATCCCGGATTGCACGCGAGGCTAAATTGATGGAAGATCTCTTAAGGGAGATAGCAGTGGATGGCAAAGTAGCATACGGTCTGTCAGAAGTGAAAATGGCTCTGGATTATGGTGCAATAGATATACTTCTGATCTGTGACGAGTTATTGAGGGAAGAAAGGGAAAAAGGTGAGATTGATACTTTTTTGCAGGCCGTGGAGCATTCTCAGGGGAGTATAGTGGTATTTAGCACGGTTTTTGAACCCGGCCAAAAATTACTGGCTCTTGGAGGCATTGCAGCCCTATTGAGATTCAGGATATAGATCATTGTGTAACTTCATTTGTATTCAGGCTTCTAAAAGAAGAGCCAGATGTTGTTTATTGTATTTAAAATTGTCGAGTCTATCCGCCCTCCTTTCAAATATATATTTGTTATCTTATTTTTAATGTAATAAGGGTTGGATTTTTAATCGTTTTTAATGATAAAAACGTAGTAGATACCGTTTATTTGTCAATGCACCTTTCATATGTCTTAGAATACAGTATAAAGCCCGATATCGGTCAGATGCATCTCGCATTCTGTTCTGATTTTCTGCCGTGCCTGAAAGAAACAAAACACATATATACTGCTATTAGAAAGTGTCTTTATGTAGGAGGTGTTTGGCTAAGTTTGGATAGCTTACAGTATATGCATGAATTTGAATTTATCATTATGTAGCCCGTTTTCTTTGAAGGGTGGTATAACTATACAGTATAAGTGATTTATGATTGTATTAATCATTATATGATATTTGGGAAGTGACAAACTATGGAAGGCGAAATAACAATTAAAGACACAACGGCAGGAAGCCCGGCAGCAGTAGGTTTCTACGGTCTTGGGTTTGCAGCTACATTCGCAGGACTTTTAAACATGGGAATGCTCCCGGATGCACTCATGGTGATCGCAATGGCGATTATGCTTGGTGGCATTGCAGAAGTAATTGCTGGTTGGCAGTTATGGAAAAAAGGCGACACGTTCGGTGCAACAGCATTCACCATATTTGGTCTCTGGTGGCTCGGTTTTTCATACATAAACCTCGCTCCAATGGGGCTTTTCAACGCAACATGGGACGCAGCAAGTGCTACATCTATGGGATTTTTCACACTTGTATGGGGAATCATAGCAATTTTGCTCACACTTGGTACATTAAAGATCGGTCTAAAGATGCTAACCGTGGTCTTTATAGTACTTGACCTGACATTCCTCAGCCTTGCAGCTGTCTTCTTTGGAATGCTGCCACTGGGAATCGCAGGAGCAATAACCCTGATCACAGGTCTTGCAGCACTTTATCTTGCCACTGCACTGGTCTTGAATGCAGTTGGAATGAAAATGCCAATGTAAAACAGAACTTGTACTATCTGACCGGATCTAACCGGTCCATTCTCTTTTTTTAAAAATTATATTACGCAGGGATACACCTTTGTGGTTTGTCGATGCAGATCAATTCTTTTCCATCTATGTATATTCTAACCACGCCACCAGATTCTGATACAATGAAAGCCACAGCGACGGTATCTCTTGTGATGGCTGCTGCAGATACATGCCGCCCTCCAAGGCCCTTATCAATTTTTATATCTCTGGCATCCACGTCAAGATATCTGCCTGCGGCATGTATCTTTCCCTCTTCCGAGATCACAAATACTCCGTCCAGTTGTGCAAGTTCCTTCACTGATTCCCAGTTGTGCTCTTCAAGGATATTACTGTCCTCGGGTGTTTGTCCCAGATATGGGTTGATGATAAGAGGATGTGACCTCAGCATGACCTCATCTACATCACCTACGATCAATGCTGTACCCATTTTTTTGCCTTCACGTCCTTTTGTGGCAATATCGAAACAAATGTTCAAAACAGCACGTACAACTTCAGGCGATACACGTTCTTCACATTCCCGTATCTTTTTAACCATTTCGTTCTCCTTCAGGTCATGGACCACTATGGCACAGGAATCTATGCTGCCCACGATCCCGACAACATTCCCCTCTGAAATATTTCCCAGAACATGTTCAATAGCAGCTATGTTTTCCAGTTCTTCTAACTTATGATAAGACTGGTTGATCATCTTGTCTGTGAAAGTATGTACTCCATTTCCCCCATTGGAGAATATTAGATGATCTATGAGTTCTTTCTGGTCACTGAAAGCATGGTAAATAGGAATATTTGTTTTGATCTCTTCAAAACAAAGATCTCCGGAAAGGATTATTGCTGAAGAACTAAGTTCTTCGGCAAGCCTTACAGCAGTTTCAATAACAATGATAGTTTTTTCCATGTAGTCCTCTATCTGTCCAGTAGCCTCCTGTTCACTGCTATAATAATCAACGATCATTCCTTTTTGTTCCATTTTGCCCCTCTATTTATATAAAGATTTTATCTCTCATAAAGGTACCTATGTAAGCCAACAGCGCCAGTATTTTATCTTTCCAGTTCCAATTCTATAAAGGTGTTTATGTGATCAGGGCATTCGTGGCTGTGGATTTTCCGGAAGAATTCCATGCAAAGATCTCTGCGATACAGTCAAAGTTCATAGGACCTGGATTAAGACCAGTAGATCCTAATATTGTACATATCACCCTGAAGTTTCTGGGAGATGTTGATGAGGCACAACTGCCAGAGATCATCACAGCTCTCGATAGACTGGATTGTCCGTCATTCGATTCAAGAATTTCCGGGGTGGACGCTTTTCCAGGTATGAAGAATCCCAGGATAATATGGTTGGGTGCAGATGGTGACTATTCATGTATTCACGGGCAGTTGGAATCATTACTATCAAAAATAGGTTTTAAAAAAGAGCCACGCAAGTTCATTCCACATGCGACTCTTGCCAGGGTCACATATCTGTCCAATCCTCGAAAGAAAGAACTTATCTCTGC
>NZ_JBFXHJ010000081.1:0-10141 GCF_050177135.1 Methanomethylovorans sp. | reverse complement strand
GTGCAGACCATATGCTGAATTATCTTTTTCATTATATGCTACCACAATTTTATTTGTCTTGTAAGC
Organism: Methanomethylovorans sp.; assembly: GCF_050177135.1. NCBI lineage: Archaea > Methanobacteriati > Methanobacteriota > Methanomicrobia > Methanosarcinales > Methanosarcinaceae > Methanomethylovorans > Methanomethylovorans sp. The sequence continues at coordinate 10,075 of NZ_JBFXHJ010000081.1, read as the reverse complement.
GAGATGACCTTTTAATAGAACTATGTGATGTTTCAACGATGAAAGAACCTCATTTGTTACATCACTAAGAGAATACTGGAACCTGTTTGACTCATGCCATCCCATGATCACCAGATCTACATTTTCAACTTCTGCCTGTTCTATTATCGAATTCGATACACTGTGATCAAAAGCAGTGATGAACTTCCTTTTATGTCCAAGAATTACTGGATAATTTTCAAATTCCTCTTTGAAATCTGAGTCCATTTCAATCTTCTTCTGATGAAAGGCTTCCTGAGCAAATTTTAAACTTGTCTGATCCGGAACCTTGAACACATGAAGACCTACGATCTCATCAGCTAAACAATCTGCAAGCCTCAGGAGGTCATGCTCATGTTTGACATTGGAGATCGGGACAAGTACCTTTACACCAGACTCTGGCTCTATGACAGCTGGCCCTATATTGTTTTCCAGCAGGTCAAATAGGGTGTATCCTGGAGTAGCTTTGCCCTTTCCATAGAACCAGTGCCACCACGCACCCAAAGCGATCAACGATACAGCAAAAAGTAAAGGGAGGCCACCAAGTAATGGTAACAGGATCAGGCTTCCAACGATCCCAATTATTTGAGTAAATGGAAAGAAGGGATCTCTAAAAGTTGGTTCATACTCTGGTAAAGTTCTTTTTCTTAGAATGATGACCGTCAGATTGAGCAAAACAAAGATCAAGATGTTAAATGCACCACCTAACCTGGCCAGTTGCTGTATGTCGAACAAGAATAACAGCAAGATCATTATGATCCCGGTGACCAGTATAGAATTGTATGGTGTTTCATATTTTTTGTGGATCTGGACAAACCATTGTGGCATTAATGCATCTCTGCTCATGGCAAATGGAAATCGAGAGGAAGACAATATTGCTCCATTAGCTGTTGAAAGTGTTGCAAGCAATGCAGCAAAGACAATAAGGGTGCTTCCAATTTCCCCGTATATCAGATTAGCGATATCAGCAAGAGGGGTGATAGTAGCTGCTCCTGCATAAATGCTTGAGACGCCTACAACTGCCATCATTATAAGAACATAGAAAATGGTAACTACCAATGCAGAAGCAATGAATGCCCTTGGCAGGTTCTTTGATGGATTTTTCACCTCTTCTGAAATTGCTGCAAGCTCTGCAAGTCCCAGGTACGAAATAAAAATAATTCCTGTTGTAGTTATTATTGATGCTGGTCCATAAGATGTTGGTGAATCAGATGTTGGTGAATTGAAATTGAGCGGCTCGACGAACAAAAATACTTCAGCTAAGAATATCGCCAAGATAATCAGTAAGAGAATTATGCTAATGTTCTGCAGTGAACCACTGCTCTTTGCGCCTCGATAATTGATAATCAAAAGAACAAAGCCCGAAATTGCCGCTACAAAATAAAGAGATGATGGATAAAACACCTGAAAATACTCTGCCAAGCCGATAAGTGCAAAAGAACCTTTGAATATCAAAGCAAACCATGATCCAAGACCTATTATAGCTCCGAATGCTGCACCCATTGTTCTACTGATATAATAGTAACTTCCACCGGCCATGGGCATACCTGTTGCCAGCTCGGCCATGCTGACAGCTGTAGCTATAGAGATAATACCTCCTATCAAAAAAGACAATATTGCTCCAGCACCGGCATTTGTGAAGGCGATTCCTGGAAGGATGAATATCCCAGCCCCGATCATCGTGCCAGTACCGATGGCAAACGTTGAAAAAAAACCCAGACTACGTCCCAATCTCTCTTTCGTTTCAATTGCAGCCATTGGTAATATGTCCCCCCACAAAATTTAAACTACAAATTGACCGTTTTTATTATACGCTTCATATTAACATAGAAATTTAGCAAGTCCATTATAAAATAGGATAGAGACGTTCTCATCATTTGTTAGCACTAAGCGGCAATCTAATTTTAATGTTTCGAAGCATTTACTTTTGCACTTGAGAAACAGAAGATAATAAAAGGCGGCTCAACAGAGAATAAGAGTTATTCAATAAAAACACCCTCATGATATTCTATGGTTAATCTGTTCATCTTTCACCGAAAATTGTTCATAATATTTGAGAAGATACACCTTAAAAGGAAGTAATAAATGCTAGATATAAATATAAAAAAGAGATAAAATCCATAAACTATATGCATCTATTAAGTTTCTCAGAGATAATGTTTATGCACTTTTAATGTGTATTTGACATGAGGACGCTGGATGGCAACTATAAGATCAAAAGAAAGGCTTGGAAGGAGCCTTGGGTTCTTTGAAACTTTTGCTATTGGAACAGGGACCATGATAGGGGCTGGCATATTTATATTGCCTGCAATAGCTCTTTCCGAAGCTGGCCCTGCGTGCATAATCTCCTTTCTTATAGGAGGATTGATATCCACAGCTACAGCCATCAGTGTAGCCGAACTGGCAACAGGAATGCCAAAAGCTGGAGGAAGTTACTTTTTTATAAGTAGGGCCATGGGTGCATCTTTTGGTGCTATCATCGGCCTTGGAGCATGGCTTGCATTAGTGTTCAAAGGTTCTTTTGCACTTGTTGGCCTTGCTGACTATTTTTTTGTTTTCTACCCAATACCTGTTTTAATAATATCTATAGTAGCAGGATTAATATTGATATTGATCAATTATCGCGGTGCACGAAGCAGTGGATCTTTACAAAATATAATTGTGCTTTTTTTATTAATTATATTGACGATATTTATAATACAGGGATCTTTTATGCTTGACACTGCCAAATTCAGCCCGTTCATGCCTTTTGGCTACACTTCAATATTTGCCACCACTGGACTTATATTCATTTCCTATCTTGGCATCACACAACTTGCAGCCATATCAGAAGAAGTGAAAGACCCGGCAAAAAACCTCCCACGGGCTCTTATTGCATCTGTTGTGACTGTGACGCTGATCTATACTGCAGTAATGATAGTGATAAGTGGTACTTTAACTTTTGAACAATCGATCAATACACATACACCGCTTGTAGATGTTGCTGTGATGTTAGATGGGACCTTAGGTAAGATCATGATCGTCCTTGCAGGCCTGTTTGCAACAATATCCACGGCTAACGCCGCAATACTTTCTTCTTCAAGATTCCCTTTTGCAATGGCAAGAGATAGGCTCATACCTGAATGGTTCGTCAAGATCCACAACAAACATGAGACACCACATCGAGCTATAGTTGTAAGTGGAATGATAATGATCTTACTTTTATTGATATTTAATGTGGAGCAATTAGCTAAGCTTGGGAGTGTTTTTAATATTTTGATATATGTACTGATCAATATATCAGTAATAATCTTGCGTAAAAGATCACTAAAAGGCTACAAGCCTGCATTTACCGATCCATTTTATCCTTACACACAAATAATAGGAATCGTGGGAAGTCTTGCACTATTACCACTAATGGGATTCTTACCCGTATTATTCACGATCTTTGTAGTCTTTGTGGGAGCGACTTGGTATAAGTACTATGGATTTGAAAAAGCATATCCTAAATATAACATATTTGACATGCTTGAGAATAATATTTATCCCACATCTGTACCATCTGATTCACGGATCAAGATACTTGTTCCAATAGCTAATCCAAAACATGAACAGGACCTATTAGAGCTTGCAGATAATCTGGGAGATGAAATAATTGGCCTTAACGTGATGCAAATACCGAAACAAACAAGTTTAACAGCTGCAAGAGATGCTTTTCATGCCAATAAGAACATGATGGAATACTTATTGAAAGAAAAGTTCGATGAGTTTCCCATAATAGTTGGTCATGAGAGGGAGTATATAATCGCATTTGACCATAGTGTTGCAAATTCGATCATAGAACAGGCAGAAATAGAAAATGTTGATTTTATTGTAATAGGCTGGCATGAAATGAACAGATTACACTTCTCTATGGGAAATGTAGCCTCTAAAGTGCTTGCCGGCGCAAAGAACAACATAGTCATGCTCAACGGATATTTCCCTAAGGAAATAGAAAAAATAATAGTTGCTTATAATGGGAAAGAGAATTCAAAATACGGAATAACTCTGGCAAAACGCTTGGCACAGAACACTGGAGCTAAAATACATATACTCCGAGTGATTAAGCCGAATATCCAGGAAGAAAAGAAAAGAAAGATAATATCTGAACTTGAACAGATAATTAAGGAACTGAAGGAAAATACTATCAGTTACGAAGTTAAAGAACATTATTCCGCAGAGAATGGTATACTTGGTTCTATTGGCCAGGATGATCTGCTAATAATTGGAGATTCGAGCCAGCGATTTAGAGTTTCTTTGCTTGGAATGCTGCCGTACAATGTAGCCAAGCGATCTCAACGACCGGTGCTAATAGTAAAGAAACATAAACCATTGTCAACAGAAGGCATAAATAATGTTATTATGAAAAAGATCAAGAAAATAGTACGTATAAGAAATGAGTCCAATGAGAACAGGTAGAAAGGTTCATAAAAAACGAATTTGAGAGAAATGTTCATTATTATAGATACGCGTATTAAGCAATGAGAACAAATAAGGTGATGAAAATGATTTCAATCAAAAGCTCCGATATCAAAGTGCCACTGGATGTGCCCAAAGAGGCCCGTGAAACGTATATAGATAATTATATGGAGATCACAAAGAGCACGGGAAGACTTATGCTCTTTGCAGGCGACCAGAAAGTAGAGCATCTTAATGATGATTTTTATGGGGAAGATACTGCAGCAGATGACAATGATCCGGAACATCTGTTCAGAATAGCGCACCAGGGAAAAATGGGTGTTTTCGCCACCCAGTTAGGCCTTATTGCAAGATATGGGATGGACTATACGGATGTGCCATATCTTGTGAAGATCAACTCAAAGAGCCATCTTGTTCCCACTAAACAAATGGATCCCTTTAGCAACCAGTGGTACGATGTACCCCAGATAGCAGAGTTCAGGGACAACAGCAAACTGAAGATACTTGGCGTGGGTTACACTATATACCTGGGTAGCGAGTATGAAGCAGATATGCTTGCACAGGCGGCACAGATCGTGTACGATGCACACCAATACGGAATGCTCACGGTACTCTGGATATACCCCAGAGGTGCTGCAGTAGCTGACGAGAAGGACCCGCACCTTATTGCCGGCGCAACGGGTGTTGGTGCCTGCCTGAACGCTGACTTTGTAAAAGTGAACTACCCGAAAAAAGAAGGACTTGCTTCAGCAGAGATATTCAAAGAGGCTGTAATTGCAGCCGGCCGGACAAAAGTGGTATGTGCCGGAGGATCAAGCGATGATCCAAAAGCTTTCCTGAAGAAGCTCCATGACCAGATACATGTAAGCGGCGCAATGGGTAATGCAACTGGCCGCAACATCCACCAGAAAACACTTGATGAAGCTGTTCGCATGTGTAATGCCATATATGCGATCACAGTGGAAGATGCGACTGTGGAAGAAGCTCTCATGATATACATGGGAAAATAAAAAGGCTGAATTTCAGCCTTTCTTTTTTAAAAAAGATCCGAGGAATAAACTAAGGAATTTAGTTTCCATCGGAACACTCGAAGTCGAATCCCAGGATAAAGGTTCCCGTGCCGTGGGCTTGCGGAAGACCCATTTTTTGTTTGAGGTATTCATCCGTTGGAGGAGAGGGAGAAGCAAGAGCAACATTACAGATATGAGGTAATTCCTCTACCTCAGCACATGGCTTAGGTGGCAAAACCACAATAAGAGGATCGGTCTTGGGATCGATCGACCTGAGCAGATCCTTATCATAGATCACAATGTTGCCAATGACAAGGTTATCCTTGCAGCTTTTTAGTTCATTGAGCTTGCATTCATCATCCAGATCTTCTCCAACCACACGATCATGGTGCATGAGCACGACATTAGGGCAACACGGCCACACATATTCCATACTGGTAATGAATGGAATGACCACATCTTTCTTGAGCACTTCTTTGATACCCCGATTATCACCCCGGCCAAGACCCATAAGTGTCATATCATCTGCTTTTTTCTCAAGTTCCTTAATGATCTCCCTGTCCTCTTCAAGAAGGACATAGGTTTCTCCTACACCTTTTATTTCCTTGAGGCGCTGTCGAACCTTGTTGATTATTTCTTCACGTTGCATAGTAGTGCCTCCATTTAGAACTATAGTACTTAAGATGATTGTTATGTCGATTTGTCATTATTTAAGTATACCGGGCTACCACACACTGACAAATATATAGAAAAGACAACAATAAGTATATAATACAAAATTAGAGATTATTAGCAGGTGCAATTATGACCGATGTTAAAGTGAACTCTAGGATATGTGGATTTACCCATAGGATCAGCGGCAAAGTAGAAGGCAAGAGTATGGTCATTGATATCGAAACTCCTTGCAAGAAAGTTGCAGTACTTTCACATATGGAGATTCCTGTAAAGGAACTTTATGAACCGTTCTACAATGACAACCAGGTATTCCAGAAGGTAAAGGAGGCAAAATGGTGCTCCACGTGTCTTGTACCATGCGGCATAATGCACGTATGCAGAATGGATATAGGTACCATTTCCAAAACACTTGCAAAGAATTCGGGTAGCGTGAGCATTGAATTTGAATAAGGGCAATAGCTCAGATGAGCTTAAGAACTCCCAGCCTGGGTTCATAGCACTCTCCTTTAGCAAGGAGAGACCGGGCTACCACACACTGACAATTATATAGAAAAGACAACAATAAGTATATAATACAAAATTAGAGATTATTAGCAGGTGCAATTATGACCGATGTTAAAGTGAACTCTAGGATATGTGGATTTACCCATAGGATCAGCGGCAAAGTAGAAGGCAAGAGTATGGTCATTGATATCGAAACTCCTTGCAAGAAAGTTGCAGTACTTTCACATATGGAGATTCCTGTAAAGGAACTTTATGAACCGTTCTACAATGACAACCAGGTATTCCAGAAGGTAAAGGAGGCAAAATGGTGCTCCACGTGTCTTGTACCATGCGGCATAATGCACGTATGCAGAATGGATATAGGTACCATTTCCAAAACACTTGCAAAGAATTCGGGTAGCGTGAGTATTGAATTTGAATAAGGGCAATAGCTCAGATGAGCTTAAGAACTCCAAGCCTGGGTTCATAGCACTCTCCTTTAGCAAGGAGAGACCGGATAACTGCATCCGCTACCTCTTCCGGGATCCCTTGTGACTTCGCTTCTTTCAGTAAGCAACTATACTGTACGCCTTTACCACTGTCAAGTTCTTTGAGGAGCTCAAAGATCACATTTTCAGCATTATCCCTCTGTTGCGTTTCTGAGCCTGCATTTTCTTTAATGGAAAGCAGGGCTTTGCGCACACTTTGTTTAAACTTGGAAATATAGTCCTGATCTGTACCATAGAATGCAATAGCATCCAGAATAGCTTCACATGACTCTGGATCTATTCCCTTTGATCTCAAGGATCCTGCCAGATCTTCTCCATGCATCTTCTCAAAAAATATCTCAGATAGCAGATCAAGCCTTTTTAGTGTCAGTTCTGCTGTATCTAGCACCCATCTGTCACGTACCGTACTTTCTACACTGTTGATCTCCTCTGGCCTTATGGAGATGAACACTGAATTTTTTTCAGGTTCATATATCCTCGCTTTGCCTACCACAGCAACATAGGACGGCACAGCCACGGTCGACAGAAATATAGCAGCCTCTGGTTGGTATTGACCAGCATATACAATAAACACTCCAGTTGGATCGGATATACGAGCCTTCCAGAGATCTCGCTCTTTTCCGGTTTCTGATCCCAGGTTCTCAACTTCTGTTATCACCCCGGCCACAAAGATCCTATTGATACGCACACCTGTAGGAGAGATCAGCAGGTTAGGAGAATTCATATCAGGAATATCATAACTGGTAACGCTTGTAAGGCTCAGGGTAGAATCATTGAACTCTTTTGCAAACAGTCTCTGAGCGATCTCTCTCTCTGCCATTATATCAAACATCCTCTGGTAATTTTAACAATAGACCCTCAAGGCGGGAAAGAAGATCATCTTCCGGAAGCCAGGCAGACCTCACAACAATGGTAGTACCGAACTCGCTCTTTGACGAATTGCCTCTTACAGTTAGATAAGCACCTATCAAAGATCTCTTCATGCTCTCATACACAGCATCTTTTGACAGGGATAACTTTATAATGTTCTCAGCTTCGTCCATAGATCTTCCATAAATAGTTTCTGAGAGTTCCCTGTTCAACATGATATAAACAGCTCCCGTACCATCGTCAAGTATCGCCTTTATCCGCATATCCTTGACACCCTCCACAGTACCATGCGCCCGGCAAACATTGTTCTGTATAACGCGATTACAAACAGGACATCTTTCGATCAGTCCTGAACCCGGGCGCACGGAAATAATATTTCCTGTGACCACTACATCAAAAAGACCATCCTTTTCAAGAACAGAGGCAATAGGAATAGAGATAGGTTCATGAGCCATGATCTTATTTTTGGAAAAAAGACATTTGTTATCAGGGAGTAGTTCCCATGAAGTTTCATGTGTGAAATTTAAAGAGGGGATACCTCTGAAAATCCTTACGTGGGCAGCCTTGAAACTAATAGCATTACCGATATCTACTCCATCCATGGGAACCCACGAGGTAAAAGGAAGTTTACCGGTCTCATCTGCAATGACACCCTCTATTATAGTAGTATCTTTGCCTTTGACAATGACATCCCTGTGATACATCTCAGTGACTACGCCCTGCGAACTTACCAGCAGGTCTGAAGAGTTGATTTCGATGATCTTTTTTGTTTGAGTGAAAAGCTGTTCAGTTCTGGGTATGGATGGATCTTCAGGGAGCTTTTCCACAATAGAGCGTTGTCCAAAATTAAGCTCAGGGCGATTGTTCCATAGCTTCATGTAGGCATGATGCACCCGGATAATGTCCCCTTCATTCAAACAGAAATCATTCCAGGCAGTGAACAAGCAAACCCCTGTTTCATCTAAGATCTTGCCCGAATATAGATCCACTGTTTCGCCCTTAAGGACAAAATTTCTTTTCTCGACGGATGTGATCCTGCCTTTCAGAGTGAAACTCTTTGGTGCATTTGAAATATCCTTGATTTTTATCTCTGGAGCCTCTTTTGAGCTGAATTTATTTAAAACTGTTCTTTTGGCTTCTTCAAGAGGTACACGGAACCTGATAAGTTTATCGAGCTCGATTTTTATATCATCGTGGTCTATGCCATCAAGCGCCTTTGCCAGCTCTTCAATATGAGGCGCATATTTGTCATTCATCCATGATCTCCTTGCACCGGAACTTTAGATGCATGATATTCCTGATAAGCAATAAACATATCCAGAATATACTTTTCTGGAAAAGTTTATCAGAGAATAATATCCATTTGTAAAGGGGACTTTATTTAAGTGTATTTTCCATGAAAGTCCTTTATGAGAAAACGGGGGACCGTTAAAATGGTAAAACTTGCAATCGTTTATCTAAGTACCCAGGGAAGTACCCGGATGATGGCAGAAGCCATAGCTGAAGGTGCCAGACAGAAACATATAGAAGTAAGGGTAGATAACTTCTACGAGTGGGACCCTAAAGACGCTGCCAGCTATGACGGCATAGCAATAGGTTCTTCAACTTTCTATTACAAGATGCTTGAACCTATCGCAAAGTTCCTTGATGCACTGATAGCTGAAGGAGTGGATGGAAAAGTAGGTTCCGCTTTTGGCTCTTATGGATGGAGTGGTGAAGCACCTGTGATGATCGCGGAAAAGATGAGAGAGGCTGGTATGAAAGTAGTAGACCCTGTTCTTAGGGTGCAGTATGTCCCGGAAGAAAAGGATATAAAGGAATGCCAGCGCCTCGGCAAGGATATTGCTCTAAAGCTGAAGAAGCTCAGAACAGAGTAATTTTGGATAGAATTATTTCTTTTTTAGAGGCATTATAACACAAGATAAGGATTATTGTGGTAATGATACATTATTTAAACATATCCGTCTGAATATACCGTTGTTCAGCACTTAAAGACACAAATTCAGTATAAATCATCGAAGATAACTATTTATAATTTATTTTTGTAATTAAGTACTTAATATGAATCTGATC
>NZ_JBFXHJ010000080.1:4143-10312 GCF_050177135.1 Methanomethylovorans sp. | reverse complement strand
AACCTTATCGGGGAAAAAGCGTTCAATGAACCATAGCATTGGGCGGGTCATAAATGTGGTAAACAGAGCCATCATAACCATCATGGTAAAGATCGTAGGGGTCAAGATCCCGAGTTCGTATCCAATACTTAGGACAACCAGCTCCACCAGTCCTCGTGTATTCATCAGTGCTCCCAAAGCCAGAGAGTTTGCCCACGATTGACCTGTAAAGCGCGCTGCTATAGCGCTGCCACCAAATTTACCCATAATAGCTACCATAACGATCAGGCCACAAATAAGCCACAGGTAACCTGCATTCAGCAGGCCCAGCTGTGTGTTGAGACCATTTATGGCAAAGAACAAAGGTAAAAATATCACCAGGCTCACATCTTCTATGCGGGAAATGAGCACATTTCTGAAATCTATCTGAGAGGGCATTATGATCCCTGCCAGAAAGGCTCCAAAAAGAGCATGTATACCAATGGTCTCAGTTGCAAATGCTGACAGGAACAGCACAACGAACAATAGTGCAATGAACCCTTTACTCAAATGTTCCTGTGTGGCGTATATATTACCTAAATGTTGCAATATCGGCCGCACAAAGTAGATCATAAACAAAATGTAGAATATCGCCAGCACAACGGTAGCAACAAAGGTCATTATCGTATCGGCTCGGATAATGCCTACAACTGCCGCCAGCAGGCACCATGCTGTGACGTCATCGACGGCAGCACAGGTAAGAGCAAGGGTGCCTAAAGGCGATTGTGTCAGCTTGCGTTCCTGGATGATCCGGGCCAGTACAGGAAATGCTGTCAGGCTCATGGCAATGCCCATGAACAGACTAAATGAAATAAAAGGAACTCCTTCTGGTGCAAAGCCTGTGAACAGGAAGTAGGCCAGGCATACTCCGAAAAAGAAAGGCACTACGATGCTGGCATGACTCACGACCAGTGCAGTTTGTGCTTTATTTTTCATCAAATTGGAATCAAGTTCCAGACCAACGATGAACACAAAAAAGACCAGCCCAAGATTACTGAGCGTTTCTAACCAGCTCAAAGAGGCGGGACTGAACAAAAAACTGCTTAACTGAGGACACAATAATCCTAATACCGATGGGCCCAGTACTATCCCTGCTGTCATTTCGCCTAACACGGTTGGCTGACCTATTCTATTGAAGAATAAACCAAAAAGCCGGGCTATTAACACTATTACTGCGATCTGTAAAAACATCAGGCTAAGGGGGTGGTTCAAATTATTAGCTAAACTTCTGCCCATGACCAGTCCCAGATCCTCGTATGCCAGAAGATTGTTATGGCCGTTTATTACAGTATCAGGATCATCGGCCAAAGGAGACTCTAACCGCTGGCCCTGAAAGATGATCAGGAACACCATTAGAATAAATATACTATTGATCACCAGGTAAAATAGGATATTTCTGTGTGCATGATTTCGCATCAAGGAACCCGACCCCTCATTTTGTAAATATTTCTTTTGTTCCACCTGATATCAATAAAGCAATATCCTTCAGGACGAACATCTGCTTGATCCCTTTTGGCAAGGCTATATACCGGGGTTCCCATATAGGATTGAACTTTTCTTTATATGCCCTAAGGCCCTTGAAGTTGTAGAAATATTCTCCATGTGTGAAGATAGTTGAACCTATTTTGTTCCACAGTGGTGCAAGTGTCCTGTTCTCAAGACCTGAAAGTGGTGACATCCCCAGTGAAAAATACCTGAACCCGTTTTCTTTTCCCCACAGCATGAGCTTGGTAAAAAGATATTCCATAGTAGTGTTAGATATAGCGGGATCGTAACGCATAAGGTCGATAGCCATCTCTTCTTTATTGGCTGTCACCCAGATATTGGCAAAAGCAGCTACCTTATCACCCTTTTTTATGACCGCAAGAGGAAAATTAGCCAGATACTCAGTTTTAAAGGATCCCATAGAAAAACTCTTTTCTTTTGTGTTCTTGGTTTCCAGCCAGGCATCAGATATGCTTTTAAGCTCCTCTATATGAGCAGGGATCTCTCCAGGCTCCATGATCTCAAAATGGTAGCCATCTTTTTCCATACGTTTTACAGAATAGCGGAAATCTTTCCCTGCACTGCCCTCAAGGCTGAACTCTGAAAGCTGGACACGTGCTTCCTCTCCTATTTTGATCAAGGTAAGGCCAATGTCCAGATAATAGGGGATGTATTTCTCGCTTACTTCATAAAAAACGGTCCATCCCTGGTGCAGGTTTGCCATTTCGTGGAAATCCCATATCAGTTCTTTGATATTTTTGCTGTTCCCTATGGGATCGCCCATACAGACCCAGCTTTTTCCGGAAATCCCATACATAAGGAATGTATTTTTCGGCTCATCGAACAATACATACTTATCCTCAAGCAGAACGAGATTGCTGTTTGTGTCAGTACTTGTCCTGATAATTTCCTTCGTTTTAGCCATTTCTCCTTCATCAGGAAGTCTGAGGTCTTTGCTGGAACCTCCAAGCAGTCGCATGATCCCGAAGATAGCTAAAACTGCAGATATTCCTACAACAGATCTGAGGAACCTGGATACATGCATATTGGTTCCAAACTGCCACAAAAGTTCCTGCGAGTACTCCACATGTTCATGGGCAAAGATACCAAGCCATATGAAGCTTAGAACAACAACGGCAATAGCAATTATATTGTCCCTGCTGAAAGACTGGTTCAGCAGTGAAGACTTCCTGTAAAAATGCTTTCTTTGAGGCAATAACAGTAAAAATATGGCAAATAATATGCCTGATTCTATGTAGTTCAAACCTTTCAGGATCGAGAAGATACTGCCCAAGAACAGTATCGCTACTGATAGCAGATAAGCTCCATCGACCCTTTTCCACAAACCATTGGCCAGAATGAGAAGAAAGACCCCCAGCATACTGCTGAACAGGCTGGAAGACTCTATCAATGATAAAGGAACGATCTTTTCAATAATGCGCATGCCTTCCATCTGAGGAGGCAGGGCTTCGGAAAAAAGAAGCAATATCCCCGCAAAGAAAATAAGCACAGCGAATACCTGGGGTGTGAATGCAGCGACTGTCAGATATGTTTTTTTGTGCAGATTGATCAGTATCTCCTTCCTCGCATTGAACTCGCTATATGAAAGGACTATCAATCCCGCCAGGAAAGGTGTGAGATAATACACGATCCTGAACATTACAAGAGCAACAATGACAGTTTCAAGAGCTAAATGGGGAGCAAGTGCAAGGAGCATGAGCGCTTCGAAAGCTCCCAGCCCCCCGGGGATCGTAGTAATATAGGCAATTGTCTGTGCTGCTAAGAACATTGCCATGAAATATGGAAAAGATATCTCACCACTATGAGCGAGCAAGAAATATAATGCGCTGCCTGCAAAGATAGAATCCAGAGATGAAATGAGGATCTGTAGAAGAGCAGTCCTTACATCAGGGAATCGGATCTCATAGCCTTTTAAGCTGAATGTCCTATGCTGCAGGCACAGCACCAGATAACCAATAAGGAAGGACAATAAACAGACACCTAAGACCTTCAACATGATCTCATAAAAAACAAGGGACTCGGGAAGATCTATCGGATAGAAACTTAATAGCGATCCGCCTACAAAGCATACGCCAAGCCAGAATGTTATACTGCAGAATGTTATGGTCTTGCCTATTTGCAGCAGTGTCAGACCATAGGCAGAATATGACCTGTAACGCAGTGAGCCACCCGTAAGAGGATTGAATCCAATGCTATAACTGATGGACGTGCTTGTAAAAGAAGACCTGAGGATATCCTTGTATGAAACAGATTGGCCTATGTATCGCATGGCCAGGAAATCATAGCCGAGAAGAGCGATGTAACTCAACAAAGTGAAAGCAGAAGCAAATAACACACTCCACAGCTCAATGTCTGTGAAACTCACCTGGATTTCATTTAGTTGCAGGGGCTGAAGACCCCTGTCCAAAACCCATAGTGAAAGCGCAAAAATGGCAATTGGCAGTAAATAGCTGATCTTATTTAGTATTTCCTGCGCGTGATTATTTTTTCTATTACCCAATATAATTCACCTGAAATAAATACCTCTATATTAATCATGCTATTTGATATTAACTCAGGTTTTGAGCGCGAATAGAACATTTTTGGAATACTTAAGAGAATCCTGAGCAGCCTCATGATTTTTATTTCTAAGGATCTTAGGTTGAGATTTACCCTTTAAAGATAAATGTTTTAGGCTCCCAGATGAATCTTTCAGAAAATTGCACATTGATACAGCAGGTGACAATCTAATGGATCATGTGCTCATGCGGCTGTATATCCCTGGTTCACAATATATGCTTTTGGAGGTTTTATGCCTCTTTTATAGAACTCGTTCCATGTTCTCCGGGTTACATCGGACCTGAATACGAATTCATCCCTGAGGTCATTCACATATGCCCTTGCTTTCAGACCTTTGTAGAAAGGATAGTCGTTCAGGAGAATAACAACCGGTCTTGTCGGGGATATATATACGTATCTTGAAGTAACGACTGCTTCCCTCAATATCTTCATCGCCAGGTCTACGTCAGAATCGTTCTCAATGTAAATATCCAGCGTTGCCATCATTTCTGAACTGCCTGAATTGCCGCTTGCCACACTTTCAGTGAATACCAGATTGTTCGGAGCCGATACGAGATTGTCATCAGGTGTTACAAGACGGGTAGCTCTGAGGCCTATATCCTTGACCTCTCCATAATAGTTACCCATCTGGATCCTGTCTCCAACCTGATATGTTTTTTCCATTACAATTATAACTCCTGCTGCAATGTCCTCAAAAAGGTTCCTCAGACCAAAACCAATCGCAGCACCAATAAGACCACTTAATAGTATTAATTGGTCGAAGGAAAGTACAAATACAGATGCCAATATGTAATAGACAGCGAATGCGTAAATAAGGACTTTAGAGAGTGGTATTACAGTCTTGAGATATAGCCTGTACTTCCATGACATCTCGGAAACCTTTGTCAGCAAAAATGTCACAATTTTTGAAAGAACAAAGGCAAGAATTATGATGGCAAAGGATGCAAGTATAGTATCTGCATTAATATTTTCAAAGTTCGTGATCAATGCAGCAAGGTCGCCTTCAGCCATTACCACACCAGCCTTATGTTCTCGAGGTATTTGACCACAGCATGTAGTTTTTCGGGTCTTATGCTATAATATTTTTCCTTTTCCAGGATAAGGTTCTGAGAGAGTATTTCGAATAATAACCTGTTGATCGTCATATCATCTGCATTACAGCTCAAATATAGTATGTTTTTTAATTCATCCTTTTTAATATAACCCATTGAAAGTATAATGTAGAGAACAAACCTGCCAGTACTATCAAGCTCTATATCACTCGGAACATTATTTTTTGTGCTACTTGTTTTTATTATAGGATATTCCAGCCATTTGTTCCAGATCTCCTTTGCTACACCAGGATTACCTCGTGATATCTTTGTGATCTCTTTGATAATGATGGATTCTGCAGTTTCACTAGGAGTCCTATTAAAAAGAAGTGTTCGAAGAGCCATATAGTTTATGTGCAGACTGTATATATTGACCTTACCATGGGTTATTGTTTTAGCTATAGGTATTTTAGTCACCTGAAATATTTTATCTTCCTCTACATCAGTGTCATTCACAAATTGTATTTCGCCTTCATCATATGCTGAGAGCAGGAACTCTTTCATGTCAGCGGAGTTCAGTGATGGGATATTGACCTGTACTGGAAAGTATTTGCCTATGCCCAATACACGATGGAGATAATTCCAGGAATGGATGTTCCATGTGGTTATGTAAAGTCTTTCATCAGATGACAGCATCATATTCAGGAACTCTTCGATAACATCGAACCCACCGATCTTTCTCATATACAGATAATGACAATTGTCAAAAATCATTATCTTATTGGAGTCACCTAGCAGAGGGATCTGGTCCTTATTATCAATTATCGATGAAAAGGTGACCTTTGTCACATCATGCGGATGCATTTCGACTATCTCATCTACCAGTTCAGATTTACCAGCATAGGGTAACGCAAGTATGGCTACGTTGACCCGCTGGCCGGCTTCAAAATCAGAGATAGCTTTTTGAATGGCTGCGATCTGTTCGTCCATACCGAACACCAACTTATTCCCAGAGTCTTGCTCATCTGATGAAACCATAAATATTCTACCAATGT
>NZ_JBFXHJ010000080.1:0-4043 GCF_050177135.1 Methanomethylovorans sp. | reverse complement strand
CGAATTATTCTTATAAGCTGCTATGGATGGAAAATGTCGGTCAAACATATTGCAAATCTGTATGCTTACAGACAGCTGATATGGCAATTAGCTTGGAGTGAGTTCAAACTGAGGTATAAGAACTCTGTTCTGGGATATTTCTGGTCACTCCTGGAACCTCTGCTAATGCTAACGGTCCTATATTATGTTTTTTCTCATCTTATGAAAATGCAGATAGAGAACTATCAGCTTTTCCTTTTATTGGGCATTATCATCTGGAATTTCCTTAGCAGAGCTACCAGCATAGGAATGAATTCCATTGTTGGAAAACCAAGCCTCATTAAGAAGATATATTTTCCCAGGGACATTTTTGTGATATCATCATGCCTGACAGCATTGCTTATGAGTGTTTTTGAATCTATTGTTTTTGTGCTGTTCATGATATATTTCAAGGTGTCATTGTCAATCTACGTACTACAGGCCCCTGTTATACTGATCTGTCTTCTGGTCCTGTCTGTTGGTCTGTCCCTGGCTTTAGCAGCTCTTAATGTACTTTATCGCGATGTGCAGTTCATCTGGGCTGTACTGCTGCAGGCAGGCTATTTTGCAACTCCCATAATGTATACGGTCGAGGTATTTCCTGCAGATCTGAGAAGCATCGCACTTCTTAATCCGATAGCCAGGGTGATAATCGCTGCAAGAGATACAATAATCTACTCTTCCCCCATGCAAACGGAGGATCTGATATTCATGGCTGTTGCAGCAATAGTTTTCCTATTTGCAGGATATTTAATATTCAACAGGATCGAACCTCGCTTTGCGGAGGAGATCTGAATGCCTGTGATCGAAGTGGAGAAACTTGAAAAATCATTCCGCATCCCACATGAAAAACGAACCACACTGTTCGAGGCACTTACAGGAGTGTTCAAGCCGGAATCATATGAGGTATTCGATGCTTTAAGGGACATTAACTTCGATGTGGAAGAAGGTGAATTCTTTGGTATTATCGGAGAGAACGGAAGTGGAAAAAGTACCCTTTTGAAAATAATAGCAGGGATCCTGTACCCTTCTTCAGGTGAGGTACATATCCGCAAGAAAGTTACACCCTTCCTTGAACTTGGCGTAGGTTTCCAGCCCGATATGACAGCGTTGGAGAACATAAAGACCTATGGCACTATAATGGGAATGTCAAAATATGATATTAAATCAAGAACAGATGAGATACTGGAATTTGCAGGGCTGGAGAAGTTCAGGGATACGAAATTAAAGAACTTTTCTTCCGGAATGCAGGTAAGACTTGCTTTTTCCACTGCTATCCAGACAGATCCAGAAGTTTTGCTGATGGATGAAGTGCTTGCAGTGGGTGACATGGATTTCCAGCAGAAATGCCTGGATGTCCTGAACAGCTACCGCAAAGAAGGCGTAACAATAGTATTTGTGTCCCATGACCTTGGTTCTGTCAGAAGGTTCTGCGACAGGACTTTGCTACTGCACAAAGGAGAGCAAGTAGCTTTAGGAAATACAGCTGAAGTGATAGATAAGTATGTGTATGGGGAGGGAGCTGTTGATTCATGCGATATTGAGAAAAACGAAGCTATTGAAGCTAAAGTCGAAAAGAAGATTGTTGAGATCACTACCGTGAAGTGCATTGACAAAAGGGGTCAGGTCAATACAAATATAATCTCTGGTGATCCTATGACTGTAAGAGTAGAGTTCCTTGCACATGAAGAGGTCCATGATCCAATTGTAGGGATCGTTTTTTACTATAATGACATTTATTGCTATGGAACGAACACTGAGTTAAAAGGATATGAACTCGGAGAAGTGAAGGGAAAGAATTACGTCGATTTTAAGATCTTGAAAATGCCGATAATTGAAGGGAAAATAGATATTACAGTGGCTATTGCCTCACATAATTATCAAATGAACTATGATTGGCATGAAAGATGCTATTCATTCAATGTAATTAATCAGGGAAGAGATATCGGTCTGTTCTTAATGGAAACACAGTTGGATATGAGCCGGTATGAGTAAACATATCTCAATTCAAATTAATTTAATACAGAAGGTTCTTTATGATTTCCCATATACTCGATCTATATAAAACAGTTGAATTCGATTTTAGATCTTGGTCTTATGCAGAGGATGAACTTGCATATCTTTTTGAAGAATGGGTGCCATATTACCGAATGAAATATGCAATTTGCAAAGCTATTGATCCCAAGTCGATCTTGGAGATAGGAGTCAGATACGGATATAGTGCAATTACTTTTTTGAACTCGGTGCCTGATGCCCGTTACCTTGGGATAGACAATGATTCCGAAACATTTGGGGGAGCAAAGAATGCTATTCAATGGGCACGTAAGATAACCACTGGATATGATGCAGATTTCCTGATGAAAGACACTCAGAATATGGGCCATTTGCCTGGAAATCACTGGGACTTAGTTCATATCGATGGTCAACAAGATGGCGATGGAACTTTTCACGACCTTGAACTTGCAATAAGGAAAGCAACCTGGGTACTCGTTGATGGATATTTTTGGTCAAATGAGAATATGTTTGCCTCAACGCAGTTTATGAAAAAATACAGCAAATTTATAGAGTATGCCGCAATTATCCCAGGATATGCCGGTGATCTCCTCATTAAAGTAAAGATGCCTCCAAAGGAAAGAGGACAGGAATATCTGTCCTTATCCTCTGAGTACGATAAGGAATATTTTGAGAACGACTGCGGCGGTTATGTTTCTTTCAAGCGTGATCGTGGAAGGAAATTGGAAGATCCTCGCCTGGTCATACCGTGTCTTCTTGCAAAACCAAAAAAAGGGTTGAAGATCCTTGATATCGGTTGTGGCCGCGGGGAACTATGTTATGCTCTTGCCAAAATGGGCGCAGATGTTACAGGAATAGATTATTCAGAAGAAGCTATCGATATTGCACGAAAAACTTTTAATGATGATGATATAAAAGGAAAACTATCTTTTGTGTGCGAAGATGCTGTTACATATCCCATGGAAAGCACATTTGATGTGATAATTGCTACAGATTTTTTAGAACATGTGGAAACTCCTGTTCTAGAGCAAATCCTTAAAAAGTGTGCACAGCATCTTAACCCCGATGGGAAACTTATTCTCCATACTGCACCCAATCTAGAATACTACCATAAATATTATCCAGAGTTACGTCTCAAGGCTAAGGAAGCGGGGTGCTATCTGCCAGCAAATCCACGAACATACTATGAAGATATAATGCATATAAACGAACATACACCAAATTCTCTTGAGGCTTTGCTTTCCGGTGTCTTCGATCATTTTGTGATATGGGTTGCATCTGAAACTGATACAATTGGCTCGTTGGCTGCAGAATATACCGAACAAATGATGGCTGCATCAAGAAGTATCTTCGCAGTCGCATCTCATAGTCCTGTATCAAAAGATCTTATCCTTTCAACCCTCACTCAAAAACCTCTTGACCCTAAAAGAACTGCTATAGAGATGAAACTAAAAAAGCAAATAGAGGATATGATCGTAGGTGAAGAATATATTCTTGAGATAGAGGTTCAAAATAATGGCAAAGATAAACTGGCATCGATCCCTCCGAATCCTGTGCATATTGCATATCATTGGAAAGATATGAAAGACAACCTGATCGTGTATGATGGCCTTCGCTCAACTTTGGCAGTTCCACTTGAACCTATGGAAAATCAAATGATAGAAATGAAAATCATGCCTCCACAGGAACCTGGAAAATATATCCTTGAGGTTACGATGGTTCAGGAATCTTGTTTCTGGTTTGAAGATATGATACCTGGTCTGCCGTATAAGGTAGAATGTGTTGTAAGAATGGCAGAAATATGAAAATGTTGGGGATAACATGGATACTTTTGAGATACATGATGAAGAAGTGAATGTTGAAGAGATCATGAGAAAGATAAGGGAGAATATCAGTAAGCGAAAAGAGCAAGGTACCTATCCGCCCGAATTGGATGCAGCAGCCCGGCAGATGATCTCAGATCCAAAAAAGACATTGGGAGAAATTGCCGATGAACTGACCAATCTGAACAT
>NZ_JBFXHJ010000079.1:0-10448 GCF_050177135.1 Methanomethylovorans sp. | reverse complement strand
TATATAATAGAATCAGAAAGGGTGTTCCCATGGAATCTGCACCAGACAAAGAAAAAGTGATATTAGAAAACTTAAAGTACCTTAATGACTCTGTGATCGCTATATTACTTCTGATGCCTGTGACGTTAGTCATAGCTTTTGAAGCACTTGACCCTACGGAATCGCTTAAATGGCTTTCCATTGCAACCTGGTTAGTATACATATGTGGGCTCTGGTATGTAGCTTCCAGGGTTTTCAAACTCAATGGTAGGATATTAGAACACTTGAAGGAGTGAACCTGTTGGAAAGGGAGCAAAAGGAATTCAGAGAACTAACCTCCTCGGAAGAAGCCCGCCGGATAATCAAAAACATCAAAGTAAATCCCAGGATAGAAACATTACTCCTGGAACATATAAATGGCTGCATTCTTGCAGAAGATGTTTTTTCATTCATAGATGTACCTGCATTTGACAGGTCAGTTAAAGATGGCTTTGCCGTGCGTGCACAAGATACATACAACGCCACAGAAATAGAACCTGTACCATTGATGAAGATCGGCTCGATCGCAGCCGGATGTGTTCCTGATCTTGTCCTGGGTCCCGGAGAAGCTATAGAGATCGCCACAGGTGCACCAATACCCGAAGGTGCAGATGCTGTAGTGATGGTGGAACATACATCTGTAGAAGCTGACAAAATACTTGTCCGGCGGGCAGTGTACATCAACGAGAATATCATGCGCACTGGTGCTGACATCATGAAAGGGGAACGTGTGCTGCGCAGGAATGTACGCATCGGCCCACGTGAGATAGGAGTGCTTGCTTCCACAGGAATCAGCAAAGTAGCAGTAAAACAACTGAAAGTTGGGATAATTTCCACAGGCGATGAACTTGTGCAGCCCGGATCTCAGTTATATGCCGGGAAGATCTATGATGCTAATTCCTATGCAATAGCTGCCAGTGTGGAAGAATGCGGTGCAAAACCAATGATCTATGGAATTGTAAAGGATGACGAACGTACAATGTCTGATGTCATCGACCGTGCATTACAGGAATGCAGCATGGTGCTCACTTCCGGCAGTACTTCTGCAGGTGTGGGCGATGTAATGTACAAGATAATAGACGAGAAGGGTAAGACACTGTTGCACGGGATATCGATAAAGCCAGGAAAACCAGTAGTTATCGGTGTTGTCGAAGATATTCCGCTCATAGGACTGCCGGGAAATCCCACCTCTGCACTGTCCATATTTAATGAGTTCATAGCTCCTCTGATATACGATTCGCTTGAAACTGACCCCCCATTCAGAACAAAAGTTCGGGCAATACTGGGAACAGGCATACGGTCCGAGGGCAGGAAGGAACTGTTCCCTGTGGGCCTGATCAGAGGCAGAGTGTATCCTGCAGATAAAACGTCAGGAGCTATTACCACTCTTGCGGAAGCTGACGGCATCATTGAGATCAGCGAAGAAACAGAGTATCTGGAACCTGGCAAACCAGTAGATGTGACACTTTTCGGAAATATAGCTCCCGTAGACGTCATGGTCGTCGGCGGCCAATGTCCCGGTATCGACCTGCTGGAAGATCTGACCGGAATGAATTTCCGGGTTATAAGTATGGGCTCAAGCCGTGGATTAAGTGCTATGGCCGGAAGTATTGCTGATGTTGCAGGCGTCAACCTGGCAGGGACAGGAGATTACAATCTGGAAGCCATCCGAAACATGAGCATCCGTAACGCCGTCCTTGTGAAAGGGTATCGCCGGGAACAGGGACTTATAGTGCGTCCGGAAAGTAGTATAAAGAACCTTGAAGACCTGATTGGGAAAAAACTGGTGAACCGGAACAGGGGTTCGGGAACCAGAGCATTGCTTGATAAGCTTCTGGAAGAACTTGCTGTTAAAAAAGGCACTACAAGAGCAGAACTTGTAAAGATGGTCCCGGGTTACAACTCTGGCTCAAGGACACACAGATCAGTGTGCGAGGCTGTAAGCAATGGAAAGGCAGAAGTTGGATTTGGGATCAGGCCCTTTGCAGAATCAATGGGGCTTAAATTCATACCTATTACTGTAGAGGATTTTGATTTTCTTATCAATAAAGAGATAATGGATATACCGCAGGTAAGAAAACTGCTTGCAACGCTACGCTCCCACGATTTCGCCACCAGGCTTCCTTCTGGCATATTTACTTATGAAAGGACCGGCGAAATACTAGAGAAAATTTAACGATAGAATCATATTTGCTTGCTATATGCTATTAGTCTACACTTGTAAAATCATGCGATACAAATGGTTTTTGCAGATAATGACACTTATACCAAGCAAAAGAAATATATATGAGTATTCGAAATGATATACATTTGAGGAAATGCCAGATTAGCACTATTGAAGAAGTTAATGGACTTTGTGTAACCTGCAACCCTTACAGTTATCATCCCCGTAGTATATGCTTCTTTAAGGATCGACAGATAAGTACCACCAATACCACCACCTAACTTCACAAGTAGATCCACACTGCGGGGATGATCATCACATACTAATGAAAATATTAAAGTATCCACTACTTGTTCTTAATTGAAAGATAGGTTTTCAAAATAGGAGTACCGGGATGGTTCTTTAGAATTCATTCCAGGACATTGTAATAGTATTCTCCCTTAGACCTTTGCTCACGGTCAAGGCGGGAATCTGGCTTGTTCACCCTGGGCCTGTGAGTATCCTCATCACGGCGGAATGTGATATTAAGGTTCGAAAGGAACTTGTTCATGCCATCGTGCATACTTAATGGTGCATGAGCCTTACCATAAACAGCCGGTTCACCTTCAAAAACGATCAGTCTTTCACTGAGCATGTCTATCATATAGATATCATGATCTACTACCATAGCGGTTTTTCCATTATTCTCAGCAAAGCGCTTTATCACTTTCGTGACCATTGAACGCTGTTCCACATCAAGGTGAGCGCTTGGTTCGTCCAGAAGATACATATCCGCATCGCGGCACAGACATGCGGTTATGGCCACCCTCTGCAATTCACCACCGCTGAGTTCCGGAATAGACCGCTCATACAGCTTCTCAAGGCCTAAAGGTTTTACTACTTCCGTCTGGAAGTAGCTGCTATCGAACTTGCGAGATATGCCCCTCAGGAAGAACTGGACCTGCATGTGAACATCTGCCTTGATGTATTGGGGCTTGTAAGAAATGCTGATATTCATATCAAGCTTGCCTTCATCAGGTTCTACCTCCCCGGCAAGCACTTTCATGAAAGTGGACTTACCAATGCCGTTAGGTCCGACAATACCCAGCACTTCGCCCTGCTTAATGGATCCGGCATCTGTTTTTAGAGAGAAGCCTTCCTTGTACTTCTTGGAGAAACTACTATAATCAACCAGGGTATCGATCTCGGTTTCGTTCCTTGGCGGATGGACCTCGAAGGATATAGCTTCGGGACGGACACGCACGTTCTCCTCGGGCAGATAACCTTTAAGATATTGGTTAATGGCTATGCGCACTCCTTTGGGAAGAGTGATGACACCATATCCTCCGGGTTCACCGTAAGCCACATGCACTACATCTGCCAGCATGTCCAGAATAGCAAGATCGTGTTCCACTACCAGCACGGCTTTTTCCTGTGCGATCTCCTGTATGAGCTTGGCACAGTTGATACGCTGGTATATGTCCAGATATGGACTTATCTCATCGAAGAAATAGAAATCGGCATCTTTAGCAGCACATGCAACAATTGCAACCCTTTGTAGCTCACCGCCACTGAGCTCTGTAATATTGCGGTCGATTATGTGCGAAAGGTCCAGGCGCTCCACCAGTTCATCCATTACTCCCCTGTCATCTGTCCTTGCAAGCAGATCAGATGTCTTGCCTTTGAAAGCCTTGGGTATAAGGTCTATATACTGAGGTTTCTGGGAAACCTTGAGACTTCCGTTGGCAACAGCCTTGAAGTAATCATAAAGAGCAGTACCTGCATAGTGTTCCAGCACTCTGTCCCAAGTACCTCCCTCCTCTCCGAAATTGGGTACCAGCCTTCCTGAGAGTATCTGCACTGCAGTACTTTTACCGATACCGTTAGGACCGAGGATACCAGTCACCCTCCCCTTTTGTGGAACTGGCAACCCATAAAGTGCAAAGCCATTCGGACCATAACGATGCGTTGGGAATTTGAGAGCCTCGGGGAGGCCAATGATCATAATAGCATCAAAAGGACACCTGTTTATACAGATACCACAGCCTACACACATCTCTTCCGAGATGACCGGCTTGCCGTCTTCTCCAAAGATGATAGTCTCGTCACCTGTTCTCACTCTGGGGCAGTACTTCTCGCATTCATGACTGCACCTTCGCGGCTGGCACCTGTCCTTATTAAGTATAGCTATTCGCATTTTTATCACTGGTCAAGAAAAGATAAAGATAGTAAATTGTATCAGTTCAGGAGAAGTGTCCACGTGACCAGGCAGAAGTCCACCACAAGGAACTCCACATAGAACCAGTCCTTGAAGCCAAATTCCTTGGTACTGATCTTTATAGCCGGATAGATGAGCCTCTGGGCATAATATGCCAGAATGGCAACGATGGCGATCACAGCATACCATTTTGTTTCAGTGCCCATGCCATACTGCATATTAGCAAGGACACCGGCAATTATACCAAGAATAGAGGCAACTGCTGTCTTGATGATACCCTGGATATGTGCTTTCCTTTTTTCCTCAGGGGTCCTCTGCTTCACCGCAAGGATCCCTTTTGCAGTCTTATCCTGCTGTACCTCGGATGCATCCTGGGTAGCTATTTGCTTATTTTTACCGGATGATTGCCTGGCTGCTTTTTTCAATGGCTGTATCTCCTGAAAATATCAATGGAATGGATAGTATAGAAGGATGTCAGTTATATAAAGCTGTATATACGCCACTAATGAACGAAACTAAATAAAGTCATTGCTCAGGACATTGCCTATCTTGTCAATGGATATAGCATCAGATCCCAGATAATTGAGATGAGCAGCAAATCTGCCCGGCCTGTGTCCACCCGGATGATAGACCACTGTGAACTCCGGGTCTATCTGGCTGACCATATCTGTAAGCCCTCTGACATCCAGATGATCGCTGATCTGTATAGAAGGATATCTGAAGTCTGACCTGCCGCTCATGACATACTTTGATGTGTGCCACGGCAATCTATCCAGGTCCCACGGAGGAACAACACATAAAGTATTACCTCCCGCCTCTCCCAAACCCACAACATCTCCAGCATCTTCCAGCATGCATCGTGTAAGTTCCAGAGACTGGGCCTCCATCTCGATCACATCACCATAACCTAGCGACCTTACCAGCTCAACGACCCTCTGAGCCTTCCCGAATGCATAGGCACCAAGAGCAACACAGGGGTTTTCTTCAAGCAATTGCCCAAGACCCTCTATATCATCCTCGAAGTAGCACGTTGTGTCTCCCGGATCACCATAGTTGGCCTCGGTTATCAGCACATCGCATTTTGGAAGCATGGAAGGGTCCTTCACATCCCCTGTTACAAGAATGCGTGTACCGACCTCATTTTCCCAGTAGAATGCCGTTGAACCGGGGGTGTGGCCTGTGGGAAAAGTCTGCACCTTGACGCCTGCGACCTCAAAAGAGTCACATACACCCATACTCATTCCCTTATACGCTTTACCATAGCGGATCTCAAGAGCCTGTGCAGTCTTGGACGAACAGAGAGCACGCTCTGAGAGCATTGCGGACTTCCCATTGTGATCAGAATGGGCGTGAGTGATAAGATATGCATCCGGCTGAAGGCATTTGTTCGGGCTGCGGGTAGTGTCGATAGAAAAAGTCACAGGTCTGCCTTCATCGGACATGAACCTGAGAGAAAGATGGGGTTTGAAACCCCCTCGCGAATTAGTCTGGCGAAAAGCCAATACTCCCATGTCAATAAGCTGCTGGGGCATAGAGATCATGATCTTACTGGCCTGGAATGCATAGCTTCAGAAAGTGTGCCGCCAGTGGCTCATAGAGCTTTTTGCAGCTCAGAACTGAGCACATCTGCCGACGTTACACCTGTGAAACGCTTGAGCACCTGGCCATCTTTTTCGATCACAAGCGTAGGTACTGCCTGTATCGCATATTTTTTTGCCAGATCCCTGTTCTGGTCGACATCTACTATCTTGAACTCTACCTGGTCCTTGAACTTTTTCTCAACTTCTTCAAGAATGGGTTTCTGCATTCTGCAGGGTCCGCACCATGTAGCACTAAAATCCATTAATATTGGTTTGCTCACTTTATCACCTTCTGATATACAGCGAAGCGCAAGTCTTTTTGATCATTAGCGGTGGACAAAAAGTGCCCGTCTTATAGGGTTCACTGGCTTGCATAAGAGCAGCTTTCAACGGTATTGTAGAACCCCTGCAAAACCATTGTTTGCTTTCCATAAATACCTTTCGCAGGCTAACTAACTGTCCCCCCGGAGAGACAGGGGATCATGTCCGGTATATCCTTGCTGTCAGGTCAAGAGGAGGCGCGTAATATGGAGCAGAGATCACAATGATATCTACAAGACCCGCATAATCAGGGATCTCCTGGGCCGAGATACCCCCTACAGCTATCCGCAGGTCGGGATTCTTCTCCTTTAGTAAAGGAGCCAGCCTTTGAATGTCCTGAGGAGGTAGATGATCAAGCAGCAGCAGATCCGCTATATTCGCATACCTTAATGCTTCTTCCTCGTTCCGGGGTTCGACCTCTATCCTGCGCACAGCTTGCATTTCATTAAGATCACCGACCACGCCCAGATGGTTCTGGGTGATCAGGACAGAATCACTGAGAGAATTGCGGTGATGGTCTCCACCACCTGCCCGGACTGCCTGCAGTTCGAACCTGCGCATGCCCGGATGGGTCTTCCTGCTTGTTGCGATGATCACATGCTTATTGACCTTTCGCGCAGTCTCCACATACAGACGGGTAGTTGCAGCAATGGCGCAGACCATGGAGAGGAAGGTCTGCGAAATACGCCACAGCTTGAAAAGCTGGCGCAGATCACCTTTTGCCTCAAAGACCACGTCATGGGGATTGAACTCCCCGCCTTCACGCACATGCGCGATCACTTCAAGACCTTTTTTCCGATAAAAAGCTGCAAGCTCTTCCACACAGGCAGCTACTCCGTGTTCCCTTGACATGATACGCAATCTTCCGGTACCTTCTATGCCAAGAAGCTCTGTCGTTTCATCGCCATAGGGGCAGTCTTCATCCAGATAAAGGTCGAACAGGTCCATAAAAAGATTTCCTATTGTCTTATATTGATAACGTTTTTATGTATCTCTTAAAGGAAGATTGCATCCGTGGGATATTAAAATAACCCTTAAGATGCAGAACGATCTGGAAATCGGAGCTGGATCATATCAGTAACAAAAACAAAGTGACTGGAATGGTCATGTAATTTCCTTCTATCTCAAAGGTGTCTTTAGAAAGCATAATTCCCTTTTTCATTGAAGACAGGCTTTTGTAATCACTACTTTGTAACTGGTTCTGGTATTTTAATTCGATAGCCAGTAATTCGTTGTTCTTTGATCTTAGAACATAGTCGATCTCAGTTCCGCGTTTGGTCTTCATGTAAAAGATATGGTCCTCTGGAGCGAAAACATCACTTGGGAAAGTATTGTACATTAATCTCACAAGATGGCTGTGAACAATGCATTCTACTAGTTTGCTCTTATCGGTGGGATCATTGATGTGATCAACACTTGACTCGAAGTAGTTGCCTGACCCTGATACCCATGACCTCAGAGAGTGGAAGATAAATGGGTCTTTGAAGTATACTTTTTTGTCTTTGGTGATATTCAAAGTCCCTTTAGATGGGTTGATGGCATATAATGTGTTCAGTACGAACGAATTTTCAAGAGATTGGACATACTTTGATGCCGTATTGTGAGAACCGAGGTCTGCTTCCGCAGCCAGACTATTCCAGCTTACATTTGTTGTAAGTTTGAGAATGATAGAACTTAAGACTTGTTTTATTGCAATTTCCGGTATCTGCCATCTTGCAAGATCGCCCATAAGTGAACGAATGTAAATTTCATAGGTACTGTTATTGATCTTACCCGTTGTGAAAAATTCATTGATGGGCTTAGGAATACCACCGGTTATCAGATATTGGGTGAATAAAGTGTTCAGGTCTTCCTGATAGACCTGGAGGGTCCGAACTACTGGATCGATCTTTCCTTCGAACAGCCCTTGAATGATCTCTTGCCTTTTATGATTCGAACGAAGCTGCTCTTTGTCGAAAAGAACCTTTAGAGAGGGGTTCACGGTTTCGGCAAATTCAGCAAATTTCATTGGCAGAAGGATCTTATCCAGGGTCTCTTCCCCTTCTCCTCTCCTGCCCGGCAACCGCTCAATACTCTTTTTAATGTCAATGGAATGCGAACCTGTCAACAGGGTAGAAGTATTTCTCATACTTCCGATATCTACCAGGTGTTTTAGACCATTTTCCCAGTTCTTTACATTGGATATCTCATCCAGAAAGATATATTTTCTACCTGCATCAAAAGCAGCTACCCAATCCAGATATAGAGTGATCAGCCCGGACAGTTCTTCTCCATTTGGAACCAGATCACAGCTGTAATAAAAGATGCTTTTGGGATCAGTCCCTTGTTCAATGAGTTCTTTTATTAAGATTTTGCATAATGTTGTTTTACCTACCTGCCGAGGCCCGCGAAGAGTATATATCTTGTCACGATCAAAAACCAGATAATGCTTTAACCGGGGCTCCCAGCGTATTTTTGCTGCTCCGAAAGACTTTATCTTCTCATCATTATAGATCTCAGAACCATTTTTCCACCATGGATTGAGACGGCTTAGATGTGAAAAGTCCATGATAAAAGAAAAACGTATTAGTATTTAAATCTCTTGTCAATCAAATGACAATAAGTATATAAAAGAGTTGTCAAACAAATGACAACTAGTATATAAATCACTTGTCAATCAAATGACAAGCAGTATATAAATCCCTTAATCATACCAGCTTTAAAAAAACAGAAGAGGATTTTGATAAAACTCTTTTTAATCTATCTAAATTTTCTCAACGCAAAGGCGCTAAGACGCTAAGGTGCAAAGAAGG
This sequence comes from Methanomethylovorans sp., assembly GCF_050177135.1. Lineage (NCBI taxonomy): Archaea > Methanobacteriati > Methanobacteriota > Methanomicrobia > Methanosarcinales > Methanosarcinaceae > Methanomethylovorans > Methanomethylovorans sp. The sequence continues at coordinate 1,376 of NZ_JBFXHJ010000079.1, read as the reverse complement.
AAATAAAGAGCTTTGCGTCCTCGCGACCTTGCGTCTTTGCGTTAAAAATGATTTGCAATGATAAATGTATAGAGATCAAAACAATAACAAATACGATTCTTATAGATTAAAGATCAAACAGCCTCCCCACAACGTTACAGCCTTCTTTAAGCAGACTTTCCTTCCACTATAGCGATCTCCTCATCCGTCAGTCCATATAACTCATACACAAGCCTGTCAATCTCAGCATCCGTTGCGTTGATACGACGCTGTATCATCTCTTTTTCACTGCCAAGCTTCGCAGAACAACGGAATATAACATTATTTTTGATCGAGGAAATCCATCTAAATAAAGTGGAAACTGTCGGCATCATAAGTAGTTTATCCATGAAAGCTTATTTTGAAGAGAGGAGAGGAACATAGTGTGGACTAAAAGAGAGATGATCCTGAACATATTGGTTATCGCAGTATCCGGGAAGCTAAAGCTTGGAATAAAAGGGATCCTGCTCATCATGAGCATGAAAGACACGCTGAAGCAATTCAGGTATTTGATAGATCTAGCGAAGAAATTGAAGCGATGAATGTCCCTTCCCGTCCTTTTTGTAAAGATCCGCTTCAAGGAACTTTGATCAGAACCTCTTTGACCGGAAACTTGTAGTTACTGCCGGTATGATATTACCACGATCCCAAAAGTGCCGATGTGAAGAGCATGTTTATTTCCGTGGAGGGATTATTTAGAATACAGGAGTTATTAGTATGGGATTGTTCGATGGTTTGAAGAAAAGAGATACAAATAGCAGTGAAGATGCGAAGAAATGGTATACAAATGGTCTTGAACTGCTCCATCAGGGAAGATTTGAAGAATCTGTAAAAGCTTTTGATAAAGCCATTAAACTTTATCCACAGAATGCTGAGGCCTGGAACGATAAAGGTGCTGCACTTTGCGGATTGGGAAGGCATGAAGAAGCGATACAGGCGTTAGATAAAGCCACAGAGCTTGATCCGAACAATGCGAATACCTGGGCTAACAAAGGTCTTGCACTTGATCACCTGGGAGAATATGACGGGGCGATACAGGCATTGGATATAGCTGTTGAACTTGACCCACAGAAAGCCGTTGAACTCGTCCCACAGAGATCATATGCATGGTATGGCAAAGGTCAGGCACTTGCCGACCTTGAGATGGATGAGGAAGCTATACAGGTCTATGATAAAGCCATAGAACTTGATCCCGAATATCTGGATGCATGGGATGGAAAAGCTGCCTCGCTCATTATATTGGGCAGATTCAACGAAGCTATGCAGGCATTGGAAAAAGCCATCAGGCTTGATCCACAGGATGCCCGGGCCTGGTACATCAAAGGTTATCTCTTTGAGGAACTTGGCAGGACCGAGGA
>NZ_JBFXHJ010000078.1:0-10635 GCF_050177135.1 Methanomethylovorans sp. | reverse complement strand
AGAAGAGAAACTGATAAGGAACGAGAAGAAATACAGATCCCTTTTTGAACAATCCAATGATGCTGTATTTATCATAAGATCTGATGGAAGAATCATCGACATAAACAAACGGGCCTGCATGATGATGGGTTATACAAAGGATCAGTTACAAAATATGTCCTTTTTTGATCTCCTGATCCCTTCGGAAAAAGAAAAGATCGATGAATATCTGGCACAGTTCACGGCCAACGGGTCTATCCATGGTGAAACGAAAGCTATTACTTCAAAGGATGTCTGCATAGATGTAGAAATAAATGCTACTGTCCTTGAAGATCATGATGACACTGTCCAGGTATTGGCACGGGATATAACCGACCGTAAGCTCGCCGAAGAAAACCTGCTACAGGCCAAGATCGCAGCGGAGACTTCAAGTCGTACCAAAAGTGAATTCCTTGCTAATATGAGCCATGAGCTGCGTACACCTCTTAATTCAATCATAGGCTTTTCCGATGCGCTGATGGAGGGGTATTTCGGTGAGCTCGACCCTAAACAGACCCGTTATATTCAGAACATATCAAATAGTGGGAAACATTTGCTTAATCTGATAAATGACATCCTGGATATTTCCAAGGTGGAAGCGGGAAAAATGAAGCTGTTCCCGGAATCCACTAATATAGATAGCCTGCTGGACGAAATGGTATCTTTGGTCCAACCCCTGGCAGCAAAAAAAGAGATCATAATAAACGTTTCCAGGGATCCGGAACTACAAACCATGTTTGCTGACAAGGCCAAGATAAAACAGGTACTTTACAACCTGTTAGGAAATGCTATCAAATTTACTCATCGTGGAGGGCGTGTGATCATCCGCACGAACATCAATGGCAACATGGCTCAAATATCAGTGATCGATACCGGTATAGGCATCTCACCCCAGGACATGAATAGACTGTTTAGACCATTCACACAACTGGATTCTTCTGTTGCCAGAAGATATGAAGGCACCGGACTGGGGCTTGCACTTGTCAAAGAACTTATAGAATTACATGGAGGGCATATTTGGGTTGAAAGCGAAGTGGGAAAGGGAAGCAACTTCACTTTTGAGATACCCCTGAAAAAGGCTGCTAACTGAATTTGTAAATGTGCATGAAAGAAAGGAAGAAAGAAAGAACTTAATAAGTAAATTTTCTGAACATGCCTCTAATTAATTCATTATGTGAACGAGTCTTTTATTCTTATATTAATGCAAACTTTTAAATCAAATCTATATACATAGAATAAAGAGTGAGACCATCATACATCGGGAGAATGAACATGATGGAGGAATTTATCGTGCGGGACTTCCTTGGAAGGATAGTGACGATCTACTGCGGTGGGATTGCCACTTTCAAAGGCAAGGTTAAAGAGTGCGGGAACGGTTTTGTCCGGCTTGAGATAGTTCAAGGCCGATACACATCAATAGCTATCGATAAGATCATTACCATAACCGCATAAACTATACCCGATTCACGCGGGAAAACACAAAATAATCATTTTCAGATATAGCTACTGTATAAAAGGGCCATTTCCAGTGGGGTGGAGCTTCAGACCTTGGTATATGGAGAGCATAGAATTTGCAAAGAATAATATGTTTCCACTTAAATATGAAAGGATCTTATCTGATGGACTGGATGAAGATAATTGCAATGGTCTTATTGATGAATTGCCTTTAGGTATTCTTTCATTTGATACCAGGGGAAATGTCACTGCAGTCAATAGATTTCTTCTTGAATTCATGGGTTCTCCTTCAGCTGCATCCACAAAACAGATCAATATGTTAAACTTTCCACCTTTGGTCGCATCCGGCATATCGGCCAGCATCCGGGAAGCCATTTCAACCGGAAAGATCACAGAAATAGAGACATACTATCATTCTAAATGGGGTAAAGAGGCTTTTGTGCGTTTTAAGACGATACCCCGGACAGACAAAGAGGGACATGTCATCGGTTGTCATGCAGTTATCGAAGATGCCACGATAATAAAACAAACACGTAGCGAACTGGAACAAAAAAAACGGCAAGAAAATATCTATTCACATATTTCCAGTAATTTTATAAATACAAGTTTTAAAGATATTGACACTAAGATCGATCAAACCCTGGAGGAAATTGCCAAATTCACTGGTGCAGAGAGAGCTAGTATTTTTTTAGCAACTGATGATCCGGATCTTGTCATCAAGACTCATGAATGGCATGCTGAAGGTATTAGATCACAGATCGGCGTCAACCAAAAATTTCAGATGCAAAAACAGTTAAACAAATTCAATGAACTTGAAAGCATTTATGTCCCTGACACTCAGCAATTAACTGATGAGGACATCACGGTTAAAGAAACACTTATCGAGTTAGGAATTCAATCTGTGCTATTGGTTCCTATCTCCTATAAAGGTAAATTCAGTGGTTTTATAGGACTGGATTGTCAAACTCAGAAAAAAGAATGGGATGAAAGTACTCTTTATCTATTGAAGCTCATAGGTGAGATGATCATCAATGTCCTTGAGCGCAAAAATACCGAAAGTCTGCTGGTCAAAAAAGAGGAAGACTATGAGCATGTTGTCAATGCAATAGATACCATCATCTGGAAAGCTGATGTTGATGAGAATGAAAAGCTCATCAATACGTATATATCTCCAGCTGTGGATAAAATGCTGGGATTGCCTCGGGGAACTATAGGGAACGATTGGGATAAGTATTTCTCCTGTATCCATCTCGAGGATATTCAAAAAGTCCTTGATGCACTAAAACTCTCTTTGCACAATCCAGAGAACAATGTTAATCTGGACTATCGCCTCGTTAAAGATAACGGAGATATAGTCTGGGTGAACTCCAGTACAATAGCACATCTTCAGCAGGATGGAACTGTTAAGATCTTCGGCACCGTCATAAACATTACATGGCGAAAGCATGCAGAGGCGGAACTTATCAGAAGTGAGAAAAAGTACCGGTCACTTGTAGAACAATCAGCAGATGCTATTTTTATAAACAGGCTGGATGGCCGGATCCTTGATGTTAACGACAAGGCCTGCCAGATGCTGGGATACACCAAAGAACAATTCCAAAATATGTCGGTTGTTGACCTGCAGATCCCTGAAGAAAGGGAACCGGGAAATAAAGTATTAGATATTTTCAAAGTTACAAAGTCAATACACGGAGAAACAAAATACCTCACAGCAAATGGCAATGTTATTAATGTGGAGATCAATGCTGCTCTTCTTGAAGGGTACCATGACGTTGCCCAGGCAGTGGTGCGGGATATAACCGAGCGCAAGCAGGCTGAAGAAAAGCTTTCCAGGAAGGAGAAAAAATACCGATCTCTTTTTGAACACTCCAATGATGCTATAATAATACATGATCTGGAAGGTAACATAATCGACGTTAATACTAGAACTTGTGATATGCTGGGATACTCAATAGAAGAATTTAAGAAGATTACATTCATTGACCTTTTACCTTCCGATCAGTTGGGTATAATTTTAGAGACCCAGAAAAAGATCAAGCATGAAGGCACTTTCCGCATGGAGATAGAACTTATTAAAGCAGATGGACATAAGATGGTTGCAGATGTAAGTGGTTCGGTAGTGGATGTACGTCCATGTACCATCCAGTCGATCATAAGAGATATCAGTGACCGTAAACAGCTGGAGGAATCTCTGCTTCATGCAAAGGTTATTGCCGAAGCGGCAAGCCACACAAAGAGCGAATTCCTTGCCAACATGAGCCATGAACTGCGCACACCTCTTAATGCTATAATTGGTTTTTCCGACGCTATGCTGGAAGGATATTTCGGTGAGCTAAGCACTAAACATAATCATTATATTCAGAACATCTCAAACAGCGGCAAACACCTGCTCAACCTTATCAACGAGATACTGGATATTTCAAAAGTGGAAGCTGGTAAGATGGAACTTTTCCTGACACTTATCAAGCTTGAGGGCCTTATAGCAGAAATGGTGGCAACAATGCAGCCTCTTACAACCAAGAAGAAAATAACTGTAAATATATGGAACGACAATGATACTAATATCATTCTAATGGCTGATGAGGCAAAAGTAAAGCAGATAATCTATAACTTGCTTGGTAATGCTATCAAGTTCACTCCCAATGGAGGAGAGATCAACATTCGCACAAATTTGGTCGGGTCGATGGTACGCATATCTGTTATTGATAATGGCATAGGCATCTCTTCCGACGACCAGAAAAAACTTTTCACTCCGTTCACACAACTGGATAATTCTGTATCCAAGCAGTATGAAGGTACAGGTCTTGGGCTTGCATTGGTCAAAGAACTGGTCGAACTGCATGGCGGCAGAGTGTGGGTGGAGAGCGAACCGGGTAAGGGTAGCAACTTCACTTTTGAGTTGCCTGCAGGCGACAGAGCATAGTCCTTTTATTCTTTTTTTATAACATTGGTCCACTTGTGGCAAAATAGTAGATATTAAAACATAGTACATAGGAATCCGTCTGAATCAAAAACGTATTTTGCCTCAAAAGGACAGATCGGAAGATAAGCAAAATGGAAGAGATGTTGAATAGGGTGGATCCATGCGCACAAAAAATAAAAAAGAGGCCGTTTGAAGAAGATCACACCTCTCAGAAGAATAACTTTATTCCTTTCCGGATGACGATCTTCCTCAAACCCAACACACTACAATGTAAGATTTTTCTTTAAGTCCTATGCCCAATCATTTCCATGCGATCCTGGAAGGAAGTCTGCCCGGGATATTGCAGACCTCATATTGCGGATAACCGAACATCATTGCATATTGTACTGCATGGCCTTCAGGCAGCCCAAGTTCATCTGTGACGGGTTTACATGATGTCGCAGCCATTTTGAGGAAACCTGCCCAGCAAGCTCCCAGTCCGAAGGCCGGGGCAGCCAGCTCGAACCAGGAAAGTGCGATGATACTGTCTGTGTAAGCCATGGGGTTATCTGCCAGAGCATGCGCTATTGCCAGATGCGGTGCGCCCCGGCAAATGGGATCTTTCCCATTGGCATAAGCTGCAATGAGCCCCTGCATTACAGGTTTCATGGGATTGGGAGTGTCTGAGGCAACTATCTCGCGCATCCAGTCAATGGTAAGTCTGGTAAGCTTTTGAACCTGTTTTGGATCATGCACGATCAGCCAGTGCACAGGCTGGTTGTTAACTCCGGAAGGAGCGAAACGTATAACGTCCAGCATATTTTCTATTGTGGACCTGTCAACGACTTCGTCTTTATAATTACGTATGGAGCGGCGCTTTCTCATATAGAGGCCGAGCCGTTCAGGTGTGATACCAGGCAGTACAGCATCATCAATAACAGAATGTTCAGTTTCGAACAGAGGTGAAATGGCGCTTTCGGGACAGAAAGCTTCACAATTCCCGCATCTTGTACAGGCAGAGCCCATGTTATCGGGAATATAGGGCATGTTCTGTGCATCGCGGAAGATAATTCCCATTGGGCATATTTCCGCACATATACCGCATTGTGTACACATTTCTTGATCAAATATCATGTTCATGGAGATCGAGCCTCAAATTAAGTGGACGATGTGCATGATAAATATTTGCCTGGAAACAGAAGAAAGCTGATATCACTTGATCCTTAATCAAGCAAGTCCCTCCAGGCATCATAGATATGCATGGCTTCCATTCCTATTTCCTGAGGCGCAATTATATCATTTTCTGCTGTATCACCAACTGAAAGCACTTCCTCAGGTTTGAGCTTCATACGCTCAAGTGCTATCCTGAAGATGCGCTGATCGGGTTTTTTGTATCTCATATCAGAAGAAAAGATCACATGATCGAAAAATTCATATAGCCCCAGAAAACGCAACTCCTTCTCGGAAAACACACGCTGTCCATTAGAAACTAAGCACAGGGAAAGACCTTTGTATCTTTTGAGTATCTCCAGACTTTCCTGGAAAGGATGCAGCCTGCGCAGGGACGCTGAACGGAACACCTTTGAAGTCTCAATGCCCAGATACGTGGTGTCACTCTTCCATATAGCGTTCTCACCGCAGATCTCTGCAAATATCTCTTCCACTCTCACCTCCGGATATTTTTCTTTAGAGGCTTCCATTTTATCCCGAATCTTAGAATGATATTCGGATCTTAGGAGATCAGGATCGATCTTCACTCCTTTGTATTTCAGCCATTTGCTCACAGTATCGTACGTGTAATAGTCGTCTTCGTCCGTATCTATATCTATCAGTGTCCCGTAGCAATCAAAGATAATACCTTTTATCCGAGAGATCTCAAACATGCAGCTGCCTCCTTTATCAGATACTCGTGATGTGGATAATGCCTGTGCAGTCTGGCAGACCTCAAAAAGCCCAGGCTCATAAAGAAAGGAATCACTTTGGTGGTTCTTAAAAAGTCATTTTCGTTCTTGCTGTAATGCCACAGAAAATGACCTATATATGGTTCTGCAAGCCTACCTGAACCTTCCTGAAGCTGAAAATGGTTCTTAAGCTCGGAGCACATTATCCCCAGGTCCCGTGCATAGTGTGCATTATACCAAGAACTTTCAAGATCGAGAATATATGGAACATCTTTATGGAACACATAATTAGAGGGCGTTGCGTCCCTGTGTATCATACAGCCCTGCCTCTGGTCAAGCAGGGAACTGTACCACCATTTCCCAAGCAGCTGATCGAAATGGTCCCTTGTGGAGCGATCAAGCTTAAGATGGTCCAGCACACTATGAAAATTAGCGAAGTCCCTCGCCTTGTCATAATAGTCATGTCGTGTATGTTCATGGAGCCTGCGCTGCATGTGAGCAACAGATGTAAGCCGGTCATAAAGATCGGTCTCATGTGAAAGATGCCATGCAAGAGACTTGCCCGATATATACTCGGTCACAAGGGCACAGTTGAAGTCCCGATGCATTGCTATTGGTGCGGGAACGTTTATGATGGACCTGACTGCCATAAGATTATTGAATTCCTTGGCCATTGCCTCGGAAGCATTGTATCTTTTCAATTTTCCCGTAGGCTCTGCAAAGAACTTTACTATAACACTGTACCTCTCTCCTTTGAACTTATACCTGCATACAGTGTGTGAAGAGGGGGCGTACTTAAAAACGTCTACTTTACAGTGTTTGTTCTTTATTCTGTCTCCAAGTGCATGTACCAGCCAATCCCGGAAAACGTCACCAGGGCCTAAAGTACTTACATGATGGTTCAAAACAGGGATCACCGCTCCAATAATTTCAGAGGAGTTATACATCCATCCAGCTATATCATCCTATTTGTAACTATTTAGATTTCAATAGAATGCACTCTGTGCTGCAATGAATGCAGCACAACATCGCATACATTTATAAAAACATAAACAATATGTGATCCACTTCATTTATGTCAGGTGATAAGCGATCTTTACAGCATTTACAGCAATAATAGCTAAGAAAAGTACTATTATTATCAGAGTTACAAAGATCAGCATCAAACCAAGAACAAACGCTGCCGGCCACCACAATGGTGCAAACACCCATAGCCATTCGATGTCCAGGAACCCCATTGCCTTAGCAGCCACTAAAGCGATCGTTATTAATCCGGTAAATCCAATGCTCTCTTTTCTAAAAACATTTTTAACAACAACATGTGTCATGATTAACACATCATTCAGGTATTTGATGTCATGGGCTGCTTCGGGAGCCAAGCAGCTTTACTTAATGATTAATAGTATATATTTACATATATAGGTTGCTACAGTCTTTTTTGACCATACTTTTATTTTTTCTGTGTCCATGATAACAATGATCTCTGTCAAGTAAAATTTTTCACATTAAAGCATGCCCGTAATCCATTAATATAACTTGTCGCGTTTCTTCTTTGATGTTGAACTCTACCACAAACTACACTCTTCCTAATGTATCTGTAGTAGTGGTAGTAGTATTCGCTTGAGCAAGAGACCATTCTGGCTCAAGTGTACTGTTTTTGGGTTGTTCACTGTTTAGTACATTCTGTGCCAGGCTGTTTTCTTTCAAAGGAGGTTTGAATATGAAAGAAATGAACGGAGCAGAAGTGCTTGTCAAAAGTCTGGAGGACCTTGGGGTCAGATGCGTCTTTGGTTATACAGGAGCAGCAATCCTTCCTGTGTTCCATGCGCTTCAGAAAAGCAGTATTGAGATTGTGATAAATTCGAACGAACAATCCTCTGCATTCAGTGCAGCCGGATATTCACGGTCAAGTAGCAAGGTGGGTGTTGCCATTGTTACATCTGGACCGGCCATAACGAACACTCTCACAGCTGTTGCAGATGCTTACGGCGACAGTATTCCATTACTTGTATTTGCAGGCCAGGTTCCGGAACACAAGATAGGTACCGATTCTTTTCAGCACATCAATGTAACAGGCGTCTTTGGAGATGCCGCCAAAAAAGTAATCCAGCTTTCCAACAATGAAGATGTTGAATCAATTGTCAAGGATGCATATTACTATGCCAGATCGGGAAAACCAGGTCCTGTGGTCATAGATTTCCCTCTTGACAAACAGCAGAAGGTCCATGATTATAAAGCCATTAACGTAAGAAGGTTCGAAGAAAGTTATCATGATGACCGGCATCTGTGTGATGACCAGTGTGAAGACTTTTTCCAATTGCTGCTGCGTTCCAAAAAGCCATTGCTTTATCTGGGAGGGGGCCTGAACTCACAGCAAGGGAGCCAGGCAATAAGGGAGTTCAATGCACATTTCAGGATACCGTCTGTAAATACGCTCATGGCAAAGGGAGTGGTTGATGAAAGAGAAGACCTGAACCTGGGAATGCTGGGCATGTTCGGGACACCCTATGCTAATATGCTTATCCAGGAAAACGATCTTTTCTTTGCCATTGGTGTCAGGTGGGATGACCGAGTAGCAGAAAAAGTGGGATTTGCAATCGGAACTGACATAGCATATATAGACATCAACCCCGAGAAAATGCATCAGATCAAGATGGAGCGCGGACCAAAGTTCACATTCATTGGAGATGCTCCCACAGCTGTCAGGGATCTGCTGGACTACGCTAAGAAACATAACATCACCCTGGACATACATGAATGGCAGGAGCGTGCCCGGGAACTTAAAATGTCGTTGCCTCTGGATTACAACAGGGCTTCGGCATATATACAGTCTGCCGAGGTTATGGATGTGCTATCGGCTTATGTTGACGAGCATACAAAGATAACCACAGGCGTCGGTAATCACCAGATGCTTGCAGCCCAGTATCTGCCTATGCAAAAGGAAAAGTCCTTCATGACCTCCGGATCATTCGGCACAATGGGTTTTTCCATGCCTACGGCCATTGGAACCTATTATGCAGACCCGGATTCGAAGATCGTTGCCATTGATGGCGACGGCAGCCTGAGAATGAACCTGGGTGAATTGCATACCATTGCATCCCTTGACCTGCCTGTCAAGATACTCATGCTGAACAACAGGAGCGATGGCATGGTCCAGAACCTGCAGGATGCAGCGTATGAAGGTGTGAGGACAGGAACACAAAGGCAAAAGGATGTGCATTTTGCTGAAATAGCGCGTTCCTTTGGTTTTAACTATGCAAAAAGAATAAGAGACCGGCAGGATCTCAGGCAAGGCATCGAAGATCTTCTGGCTGGAAAAGGACCTTGCTTCCTGGAGGTCTGCACTGACAGCGAGGAGATCCTGTATCCAAAGGTCCCGGCAGGAGGAGCTTATAAGGATATGATCCTCGGACCTTATATAAAGAATGTGCAAAAGGGGTTGTAAAAGGGTTATAGCAAGGGGTTGAATAAGGGCATACGATCGTTCTCTCTTTTCATGAACATGTATGGTTATGTTTTATTAAACATTAGAAATATAAAACCCCTTTATTTCCACTGGAACTAACAGTAAAATAGACCATGATCGCTTTGCATCTTTAACTTGAAGTTTGATCACACAATTATTGATGAACATCAATTATAGAAAAAGCCGTCAAGAGTGTTTTGGATCTCCACAGGCTTCGCAGTTATCCCTGCGTTTGACTGTAAAGGTATCCATTTTCGCATTCAAGCCATCCCATACAAGCAATCGTCCTTCAAGGGGTTCGCCCATCCGCAGAAGGCACTTGAGCACTTCGTTTGCCTGGAGTGTCCCGATAATACCGGGAGTCACACCGATCACAGGGAATACCTCTTCAGGAGGTGCAGATGGGAATACGCACTTCAGGCAAGCGGTCTTACCCGGAAAGATAGTGATAACCTGACCGTCAAAGCCCCGGATAGCCCCATGTACAAGAGGAATGCCGTTATGCAGAGCTGCACGATTGAGCAGATATCTCGCAGAGAAATTATCCAAAGCGTCCACAATGATATCGGTATCCCTTACAAGTTCGAGGACATTATTTTCATTTATGGTCTCATGTCTTGCAATGACCTTGATATCAGGGTTTATTTCCCGGATCTTTTCTTCGATGGAGAGGACCTTAGGTTTACCTATGTCCTTTTCCCAGTGCAGCACCTGACGGTTCAGATTAGTCTTTTCCACAACATCCCGGTCCACAATGTCAATGCATCCAACACCGGCAACTGCAAGATAAAGTGCTACGGGACAACCCAACCCCCCTCCGCCTGCAATGAACACCCGGGATCTTTTCAAGCGTTCCTGCCCTTCTTCACCGAATATCAGTATCTGGCGCTGGT
>NZ_JBFXHJ010000077.1:0-10720 GCF_050177135.1 Methanomethylovorans sp. | reverse complement strand
CATACCATCGGTCTTAAGACCGTTGACACAAAAGATAACATCAATCCCGAGGCAGTTAGCAATGAAGCAACTACATCATCTATAATTCCTGAGATCACCAGTGTTTCAGAAACAGCGATCACTACAGATTCAATTATACTGGGATGGGAGACTTCTACCGATACCGCGAGAGTACAAATATTCAGGAATAATGTACTAATTACAGATGTGAACGGATCAACATCCTATGTTGACAGCAACCTGGAAAGTGACACTACTTATAGCTATACTCTGGTCCCATACAACAATGCAGGACTGGAGGGCAATGCAGTAACTATTAACCTCAGAACATCCTCTTCCGATAGTAACGGAGGAGGGAGCAGTGGAAGTAGTTCAAGCAGTAAGAGCAGTAGCAGCGGTGGAGGAGGCGGTGGTGCCGGCTCTGTCGAGGATTATTTGAACGTTGCTGTGAAAGACGTTGATCGTCAATATCTGGCAATGGATTCCAATGTATTATATGAGTTCAGTCGTGAAGGCAATGATATCCGGTCCATCAGCCTCTACTCCCTCAGGAACTCTGGGGAAATAACATCCACTATAGAGGTGCTCAACGGCAGGTCAAAACTGGTGACAGGTGATCCTGAAGGTTTCGTATACAAATATATCAATGTCTGGGTAGGCAAAGCGGGCTTTGCCACAACATCTAACATTCAGGATGCTAAGATCCAGTTCAAAGTTGACAGCTCCTGGCTCCAAACAATGGACTTAAGCCCGGAAGATGTAAGACTGCAGGTATATAATGAAGACACATGGCAAATGTTGCAGACTACCCCTCAAAGCACCACTTCAACCGATGTGATCTTCGAGGCTCAGACAACAGTTTTCGGACCGTTTGCGATCACTGCTGAAAAGACATATCCTTCTCCTGTAACTGATATCACAGATACAGGGACATATACCCCTGCTACTGGCTCAGAAGATGTTGGTATGGAAGAAACTCCGGCAGAAAGGACCAATATATGGACATTCTTTAAGGCGTTCATCCTGCTCGGGATGGTTGCTGTTGGATACATGTACCTGAAAAAAGATTGAAATTCCTCTGTAAATCCCCTGTACATAAAAGTACAGGTGGATTTATACAGGGTTCGATAATTGCTACTTTTCCTTTTTTGGCCATAGCAGGCAGAATAGGTTTTTGCTGAACATGGACTATAATTAGCCTTATATAATCTGTAGACACCTATAAGCTTCCAAAAACATCAAGGATATATCATGTCTCTTAATTTCAGAGTAGTGCTCGTTGAGCCTTTGTATCAGGGAAATGTGGGCTCTGTCGCAAGGGCGATGAAGAATTTCGGTTTTTCAGATCTCGTACTTGTTAACCCTTGTTCCCTTGAAGGTGAGGCACGTGCAATGTCCTCCCATGCGCGTGATGTACTCGAAGGTGCAACCATCACAAGCAGCATAGAAGATGCTGTTGCAGGTGCCAACCTTCTCATAGGCACCACAGGCATAACAGGCAGTAAATTCGATGAGCATATACGTATCCCGGCACATGTTCCAAGAGAAATGAAAGAACTGCTGGAAGGATACACCGGGACCATTGCACTGCTTTTTGGCAGGGAAGACAAAGGTTTCACAAAAGATGAATTATGTATGATGGACATGATCCTCACCATTCCTACATCCGAAATATATCCGGTGATGAACCTGTCACATGCTGTTGCAGTGATACTGTACGAACTGAGCGATGTACAGGCAGGAGAAACACCACTGGCTGATCCTTTTGATACAAAGCTTTTAATGGAACATTTTTCCCAGGTTCTGGAAAACATTGATTACCCTGCTCACAAAAAGGAAAAGACGGAACTTATGCTTAAGAGAATATTCGGAAGAGCCCGCCTGATCCCCAGAGAAGTGCAAACCTTACGAGGTGTCCTGCGCAGGATACAAAGACATCTGGTATCAGACAAGGAAAATTTATCAGATGTGTACACGAAATATTGATATAAATTAAAAACTATGGTTGCGGGACTAAATCTGCGCAGCCAACTTAGAGAAAGATATGACAGAGATAAAATGGGAAGAGAACTTCAAGGTATTCCTAAAGCAGTATTACTGGGATGATATTCTTCAGCTTGCTAATGAATACCCTGAACAGCGAAGTCTGACAGTTGATTTTTCAAACCTTGAGATCTTCGATAGGGAACTGGCTGCAGAGCTATTAGAGCAGCCTTCCGAAGTGTTGCCATCAGCAGACAAGGCCTTGCAGGAAATAGATCTGCCTATTGATAAGACACTTGATAAGGCAAAGGTCAGATTCGAAAAGATCCCTAATAAGATCCCTATCAGAGACCTGAGAAGCAAGCATCTTATGAAATTCATTGCCATCGAAGGCATGATCCGTAAAGCTACCGAGGTCCGGCCAAAAATAATAAATGCTGCTTTTATGTGCATGCGATGTGAAAATGTCACTTTTGTGCCACAAACAGAGATGAAATTCGTTGAGCCCCTGGAATGCGAGAACGATACTTGCGGTAAGAAGGGACCTTTCAAGATTCTTATGGAGCAATCCTTTTTCGTGGATGCCCAGAAACTGCAGATCCAGGAATCACCCGAAAACCTGAGGGGAGGAACACAGCCACAAAGTCTTGACGTGGATGTGGAAGAAGACCTTGCAGGCATCGTAAAACCCGGGGACAGGATAGTTATCAATGGTGTGCTCCGTTCCCATCAGCGTACCACCCGCGAAGGGAAATCTCCTTTTTATGACCTCGTACTGGATGCGAATTCCATTGAGAATGTGGATAAAGAGTTCGATGAGCTCCAGATAACCCCTGAAGAGGAGGACATAATAAAGGAAATGAGCCAGGACCCTCATATATATGACAAGATCATCAGGTCTATTGCACCCTCCATCTATGGTCTTGAAGAAGTGAAGGAAGCGCTGGCCCTGCAGCTATTTTCCGGTGTCCCGAAACATCTTCCTGACGGATCAAGGGTAAGGGGAGATATCCACATGCTGTTCGTGGGTGACCCGGGCGTGGCAAAAAGCCAGCTGCTTCGCTATATGGTAAAACTTGCACCAAGAGGCGTATTCGCTTCCGGAAAAAGTGCCTCAAGCAGCGGCCTTACTGCAGCTGCAGTTAAGGACGAAATGGGAGATGGCCGCTGGACACTGGAAGCCGGAGCACTGGTTATGGCCGACATGGGTATTGCTGCTGTGGACGAAATGGACAAGATGCGCTCTGAGGACAAGAGCGCACTTCACGAGGCTATGGAGCAGCAGACGATATCCATTGCAAAGGCCGGGATCCTTGCCACCCTGAAATCCCGATGTGCACTTCTTGGTGCTGCTAACCCTAAGTATGGACGTTTTGACAGGTATGAGGGCATAGCCCAGCAGATAAATATGCCTCCGGCGCTTATGTCCAGGTTCGATATGATCTTCGTGCTTCTGGACACGCCGAACGAAGAGAAAGATACACGCATTGCCAGACATATCCTAAAATCCCACTACGCAGGTGAACTTTCCGAACAGCGCAAAAAGATGGCTACAAGTAAGGTTACCCAGGAGCAGGTCGATGAACAGATGGAGATAGTCATTCCGGATATAGATCCTGACCTTATGAGAAAGTATGTGGCATATTCACGCAGGAACATTTTCCCTGTAATGGAAGAGGAAGCACGGGACCATCTGGTGAAGTTCTACATGGATCTGCGTAAAATGGGAGAAGGCAAGGATGCTCCGATACCTGTGACTGCCAGGCAGCTGGAAGCCCTTGTAAGGCTTGCAGAGGCAAGTGCAAGGGTACGCCTTAGCAATGTTGTTAATATGGAGGATGCAAAGCGTACTACAAAAATAGTGTATTCATGCATGAAACAGGTAGGGATCGATCCGTCCACGGGAGCGTTCGACGTCGATATAATTGCATCAGGTACCAGCAAGAGCCAGAGAGATAAGATCAAAGTGCTCAAGGAGATCATCAGGCAGGTGGGGAGCAGGCATCCGGCTGGTAAAGCGCCCCTCGAAGAGATATATGCAGAAGCAGCTATAGAAAGTATTGACAGAGCTCATGCAGAAGAAATGATCGCCAAAATGCGCAGATCCGGCGATCTGATGAAACCTGATCATGATAGTGTGAAGCTTGTGTGAGGAATAATTGATGTATCTGAAGGTCCATAGTTCCGGTGGCAATGTTGTTGTCGCCATATGTGACAGGGATATCCTTGGAAAGACATTAAAGGAAGGGAATCTAACAGTAACAGTTAATGAAGGGTTCTTTTGTGGGGAGATCGTTGATGCAGAGAGTGTTGAAAAAGCTCTAAAGAATGCAACCACAGCTAATCTGTTTGGAGAAAAATGTATCCAGTGTGCTATTAGCTGCGGTGTGGTGAACCCAGAAAGTGTGATCTATATAAATGGTGTGCCGCATGCTCAATTGTTCCGAATATAATAGCACCAGTGTTTATATATAATATTATGAAAAAATGTTGCGAGATACAGTCTAGTTGGAGATAAATGAATGACCGCCGAAGTAGATGGTGTAGGGGTTACTTTACTTGGCCGCGAAGGTCTTATCGATGCAGTGATCCTTAAGCACAATAAGATGTTAGAGAAGTATAATTTTGAATTTGAAGAACTTGATACAAGATTTTCTTCTTATTCCCGGGAAATAGATAACAGTAAAAAGAGACATGAAGAAATGCTCGAACGCATAGATGTGCTCAAAGAAAAGCGCCAGCAACTCTACCACCAGGCAGAGAACATAATGGAAAAGTTAATTGAATCGGGCATGGAACAAAAAGATGTCAATACAATACATGATAGTATAGCAAAGGCAAAATCACTATCCTCTGTAAGTGAAGAAAAGGCAGTTGTCGAGTCAATACTATCAGTTTTAGCTGTGGGAGAACCTTCAGAAAGCAAAGCATCAATACATTCCAAGATAGAAGAAGCTGTTGCATCTCATGAGGAACTCATATCTATAGCCAGCCTGGAAAATTCATTGACAGAAGACCAAAAACTACATGAAGATGAGCTTAGCAAAGCAAAACCAAGACATTCATGGCTGGAAAAAAGGATACAGAGCCATAAAGAAGCTTTAAGATACTGGGAAAGCCTTAAAAACACTGACGGAGAGGTGACAGCAGTATGACCGATACATCATCCATTTCAGAGAAGGACCTGAAGTTAAAGGTCAATGAACTGCGTACCCAGATAACCCATGATGAGAGGGAACTGAGATCCCTGTTCAATGAACTGCGCCTTCATCGCACCAACATGACAGAACTTAAGGAAAAGAGGGATGCCTTGAATGCTCAGGTCAAGGAGATGGTCACAAAGGCCAGGGATCTGAAAGAAAAAAGAGATGCGATAAACACAAAGATATCTGAACTGAAAAATGTTAAAAATGCAAGGATATCCGCAAGCCAGCAGATCTCAGATGAGATCACAAAACTGAAAGCTGAAAGGGATGCCCTGAACCAGGTTTCAAGAGGTACTGTGGATATGATTTCTAAAGCATACGCTGCAGAACTTGATACTTTCCTTAATGCAGATGTTCCTCTGCAACATGAGATAGATGTCTTTGGCAGGCTGCTGCAGCTTGAAGAACGTTTGAAAGCTGCCATGAAAGCAGACGAGGTACACAGGAAGATCCAGGAAACATATGATGCTGCCGTTTCTCAACATGCGGGGTCCGGAGAAAATATTGGATCTAATATAAAAGAACTTGCAGAAATATCACAGCAGTATCATGTGGAAATGATCGATCTATACAAAAAAGTGGATGAGATGCGTAAAGATGCGGATCTCTGTCATGCTCAGATAAAGGAAAAATTTGGGATCACAGAGCCTCTCAGAGCCAAGATAGACCCCCTTAAGCTAAGGATCTCACAACTAAGAGATGAACTCAATGGCTACCTTGAGAAATTGAACGATATCCAGCTTATAAAGGATGAGAAGAAACAACAGGAACAAAGGGTAGTCGCCAAGGAGAAACTGGAAAAGACAGGAAAAATGAGCCTGCAAGATCTAAAACTACTTATGGAGAACGGGGATCTGGAACTGTGACCGGTCCCTTTGCCTCTTAATTACCTTTTTTTCTAAGGATCAGCATCAGGGTGGCAGTAGCCGCTATCAGCGGGAGAGCTATATCAAAACTGAAACCCTCTATACCATTTGATCCTGCAGAAGCATTGTCCTGTGACCCATCTTTTTGCCCTCCATTTTCTTTATCTTCTGGTATGAATGGTGCAGGAAGGGTCCTGTCAATGTACTGGAACACCGGTGAGAAAGCGACCAGTTCTTCGCCATCACCTGCGTATATAGTATCCACTGTTATGTCGAGTATTGTTCCATCGTTCTTCTGATAGGTAAAATGATCGCCCTCTCCAAGAATACTACTTTGCAATAGCTTATTCCCCAATGACAGTTCGAGCCATACACTGTCAGTTTCCTGATTCACACTTTTTACAGTAAAATTATATCCCTGATAAAAATGCCAGGAATCACCTGTAATAAGATATATGCTCGTATCGTTCAAAAGCACATCTTCTACTACCAGAGCCGCGGAAGCAGGTAATACCGCATCTGCAGGCATGCATAGAAGTAGCACCAACAACAGTACGGATAGATATTTTCCTATCCACATGGATAAGTCTCTCATCTAGTACGTGTATACACACATCTACCAGCAATAAGGTTTACCCTTTTCCCATCTTTTGTCCTGACAGAGATAGCTCCTGTATCAGTAATACCTACAGCTTTGCCTTCCACCATCCTCGAAGGGGTCATTATGGTAACTTCCTTGCCAATAGTATCAGATAGATTTATCCACTCACTAAGGATCGCAGAGAACTCCTGTGTTTTGAACTTTATATACTGCTGTTCGAACTCATACAACAATCGTTGTACAAATTCGACCCTGTTGACCTCTGCACCAAGTTCTTTCTGAAGGCTTGTAGCATTTTCCCGGATACCCGGAGGGAACTCGTCCACATTAACATTGGCATTTATGCCGATCCCTATGATAACATAATCTATCTGTTCCATTTCAGCATCCACTTCTGTGAGTATGCCACATACTTTTTTATCGTTGATAAGTACATCATTGGGCCATTTTATACGGGCATCCAATCCAAGAGAACGAATGGTATTTGCTGCTGCAAGTCCTGTCATGAGAGTGAGCCTGGCTGCATGATCAAGAGGAATATTTGGTTTAAGTATCACAGAAAGGTTGATACCTCCTTTGGGTGACTGCCAGTTTCTCCCCAGTCGTCCTCTACCTTTTTTCTGGGATTCGGCGATAACAACTGTACCTTCTTCTGCTTCCTTAGCCATCTCTCTGGCAAAACTGTTAGTTGATTCCAGCTCTGCAAAATAAAAAATATTAGTACCTATCAAAGTGGTATTTAGTCCGTTTTTGATCTCTTCAGGGTAAAGCATATCCGGGACTAGCTTTAACACATAGCCTTTTTTAGGAGATGATTCTATTTCATATCCCCCTTCCTTCAAGGAACTTATATACTTCCAGACCATTGCTCTGGATATACCTAACCTTTCTCCAAGTTCCTCCCCGGAAACTGGTTTTCCATCAGCTTCTTTCAATATCCGCATGATCTCAGCTAAATTATTGCTCACTTTATCCCACCAATTAATATCTCTCTATAGGAGATTCACTCTGTATTATTAGACTGGTTCTTTGCTGCATGGATGTAAGACTCTACAGCTGCAGTCACGGCAGCTACCTTCGTTGGCTTGTTATCAAGTGCAGATGCAAGTGTGGCTCCTTTCTCCGAATCTTCCCTTACCACTCTTTCCACATCTCTGATAATGGAATTATCTTCTATGAAATGGGTAGTAAGATTGCCTTTGCGGAACTGCTCATGCCTTATCACTGCCTTATGGAACGGTATATTAGTTGTGACTCCCACCACTACGTATTCATAAAGCGCCCTGTCCATCCTGTGTATAGCTTCAATACGTGTAGGTGCCCATACACTGAGCTTTGAGATCATTGAATCGTAATATGGGGAAATAGTGTATCCCATATGCACACCGCTGTCCACACGCACACCTGGTCCACCTGAAGAACGGTACCTGCGTATCTTTCCTGGAGATGGTGCAAAATCATTCAACGGATCTTCGGCGTTTATCCTGCATTCTATGGCCCAGCCTCTGAGCGGAATATCTTCCTGGGAATATGCCAATTCCTCACCGGCAGCAATATATAGCTGCTTTTTTGCAAGGTCAAGGCCGGTAATAAGCTCTGTGATAGTATGTTCTACCTGCAGACGCGTGTTCATCTCAAGGAAATAGAACTGCCCCTTTGAATACAGAAACTCCATCGTGCCTGCATTTTCATACCCTATAGACTTTGCTCCTGTTACAGCAGCGCTTCCCATCAGCTCACGCATCTCTTCGGTAATGATAGGAGAAGGAGCTTCTTCTATCAGTTTTTGATGCCTGCGCTGTATGGAGCATTCTCTTTCATTGCAATGTACAGTATTCCCGTATCTGTCAGCAAGTAGCTGGAACTCTATGTGCCTGGGTTCATCCAGGTATTTTTCGATGAAAACGGTTGGATCACCAAATGCAGATCTTGCAACAGATTGGATGGAAACGATAGCATTGGCAAATTCTTCTCTGGAATGCACAATCTTCATACCTATGCCGCCGCCACCAGCAGATGCCTTTATAATTACCGGATAGCCGATGTCTTCTGCGACCTCGGCCGCTTCATCCACATCCGAGATGGCATTTTCAGTGCCCGGAACCACAGGGACACCTGCCTTGCTCATGGTCTTACGGGCCTCGATCTTACTACCCATTTTCTTGATGACATTTCCGGGAGGACCTATGAAGACCACTCCGGCCTTTTCACATTCGGATGCAAATACATGGTTCTCAGAGAGAAAACCATATCCCGGATGGATAGCTTCAGAACCTGTCTTTTCAGCCACATCAAGTATTTTCTCCATATTGAGATAACTCTGACTGGAAGGAGCAGGACCTATAAGATATGCTTCATCAGCGTACTTTGCAAAGAGGGCATTCTTATCAGCTTCGGAATATACGGCAACTGTCCTTACGCCCAGTTCCCTGCAGGCACGCATGGCCCTGATGGCTATTTCACCTCTGTTCGCAATGAGCACTTTGTTGAACATGAGATCTACCTCATTCGATCGCCATCAATACATCCCCGGAGGAAACTGAATCGCCTTCCCCGAAGAAGATCTCCTTTACAGTCCCACTGTGTGGAGCATGGATCGCATTTTCCATTTTCATGGCCTCTATGACACATATAGTGTCACCTTCCTCTACAGAGTCACCTACACTTACCTTGAGAGAAAGTACCATACCCTGCATATGACTTGTCACGGCTCCTCTTACAGATTCTGCTGAAGGTTTCTCGGATCCTTCCGTCACCTTGAAGGAACCATCCACCGGATGGACCTTTACATTGAACACATCCCCATCCACTTCTACCTTGAACTCGGTGGGTATTCCCTGCGTGCTGGAAATAGCACACGGATTTACTTCGGTCTTTATGGGGGTGAGTTCTTCTTCCTTTGATTCGCCCCTCAGGAAAGCCGGTGCTATTGCAGGATATAGAATATAAGTAAGGATATCTTCTTCTTTCTTGACAAGTCCCAGCTTTTCAGCCTGAGCTTTCATCTTCTCATATTCAGGCTCAAGCAGATCAGCAGGGCGGCAGGTGATAGGTTCTTCGTCCTGTATGAGTTTGACCAATATGTCCTCATCTATCTTATGAGGCGGCCTGCCATACAGTCCGCGGGCATAGTCCTTAACTTCCTTTGGGATCACCTTATAACGTTCACCCATGAGCACGTTAAGCACTGCCTGAGTACCCACGATCTGGCTGGTGGGGGTCACAAGCGGAGGATAGCCCAGTTCTGCACGGACCCGGGGCATTTCCTTGAGCACATCCTTGTACTTGTCCAGAGCATTCTGCTCCTTCAACTGGGATACAAGGTTGGAGAGCATGCCACCCGGTATCTGATATACCAGCACATTGGTATCTATCTGCTCTGAAATTGGGCTAAGAACGCACCTCAGCTCATCTTTTATATTCTTGAAATACTCTGCGACCTCTGTAATGAGCTCTATGTCCAGACCAGTGGCACGCTCTGTCTCTTCCAGGGCAGCCACTATGGATTCAGTGGGCGGCTGTGAAGTCCCCCATGCAAGGGGCGATACCGCAGTGTCCAGTATATCGACACCTGCCCGGCATGCTGCCATATAGCTCATGGGTGCCATACCGGACGTACAATGAGAATGCAGATCCACTGGCAGGTTGACCTCTTTCTTGATCGCCTTTACAAGCTCATAGGCCTGATGAGGCGAGATCAGGCCTGCCATATCCTTGATGCACAAAGAATCGCAGTCGTGCTCGGCCAGATCCCTTGCAAGTTCCACGTATTTTTCTACAGTGTGGACCGGACTAATAGTATAACATATAGTACCCTGGACATGTGCCCCCTGCTTTTTAGCTACGGAGATGGCCTTTTCCATATTGCGGATATCGTTGACAGCGTCGAACACCCTGAATATGTCTATACCATTTTCATAGGCCTTTTGAACGAACTTCTCAACGACATCATCCGAGTAATGCCTATAGCCCACGAGGTTCTGCCCACGAAGTAACATCTGAGCATAGGTATTATGCATTTGTTTTTTGAGTGACCTCAGCCTTTCCCATGGATCCTCGTTAAG
>NZ_JBFXHJ010000076.1:0-10873 GCF_050177135.1 Methanomethylovorans sp. | reverse complement strand
TTTGGGACAAAAAAGTAGAAGAGACCGGGTTTTAATGAATGCAATGAATTCAGTCCTGTCTTAATTTTCCCTTCTTAGCAACATGCTCAACATAATAATCTACACATTTCTGTGAGTAATCAATGGAAACCTTGGACATGTGAGCAACGATCTCACTTAAAGGCCGTTCGACCTGTATGGTGCGTCGGGGTATACCGTACTTTTCATTGTGCCTTGCTACTGTTTCAAGCATAATGTTCTGTAATTGTACAACATCCAGCTTTTCCGAGGGAGAAAGTTTTTCGAAATCTTCCATTATCTTCCTTATTCGGTCCCTATCCTTTTCGTCTACCTCTAATTCGGAAATGGGATGCTTAATGTGCTCCTCCACTCTATCACCATTATAGTGTACACTTCATAGATTAAAAAACTTAACTATAAATTTAGAGAGCAATATAAAAATAGGTGCTAATTAAAAAAGATCAGGAAAGGGTGAGCATTATACCCATTTCCTTCAAGGTCTCTGAAACTTCATTGAATGATACGAACATTTCCTTGCGATGCAGATCAATGTCTTTTACCCGAGGTTCAGATTCAAACCAGATCTCTTTTTCAGTCTGCCCGCGAGTAACACTAACACATGCTAGCATATCGGATTTTGTCAGCCTGTATACTGAATCAAAACCTGAAGGAGTAACCCATTCATGATGCTTCCCCGTGATATCCTTGACGAATTTGTTCCAATTGACCGTAGCAGAAGCTTCCAGAATAAGATATAAATGAGCACGGTCTCCAGTTATTTCTTCTGTCATGACCTTTAACATCTTCTTGTACTCCGGATCTGCCTGATCCACAACGATCTTTTCTTCAAGCTTCATGGCAGCGTCCTTGAAGAAGGGAGCAAGATTAACTGTTTCCGATGGTTTCGTAGCCAGGGAAACACCAAAGAAAGCTATGCCACTGAGGGTCATACCAGCTATAACACCATGATTAGAGAGCACTGGATGTATGGAATCCAGATAAGCTGGGGCAAAGGCTGGGGTATTAGCCAGATCGATAATAGTAAGAGCTACCTGAGCAACAAAGCCCACTATCAGGCCGGCAAGTGCACCTTCCTTTGTAGCTCTTTTCCAGTAAAGCCCTCCCATCATGGGGAAGAAATATGCAGCACTGGCAATGAAAGTGGCTATGTGGATGGCATCAAGAATACCATCAATGTAGAAGGAGCCAATGGTAGCACCTGCAACTACTATTAGTACGCTCACCCTGTTGATAGCGAGCATCTCCTTCATAGTTGCATCGGGCTTAATGTACCTCTGATAAATGTCACGGGAGAGACATGAACCACCGGAAGTTGCAAAAGTATCTGTTGAGGACATTGCAGCAGCTGCCAGACCTACACCTGCCAGACCTATAAGAAGAGGAGAGAAATGCTCAAAGATATAAACAAGCAGTGCAGGTTCTGCCTGGGCCATTGCACCCATCCCTATCTCTGCGAAAGATGCCGGAATGTCGGGGTACACATGGTTCAACCCAATAGCAATGATTGTACAGGCCACACCGAACACCAGGAAGATAAGGAATGAGCCCAGGATCATACCGTTCCTTGCCGATCTTTCATCCTTTGCAGCCCAAACCCTTTGCCAGGGATCCTGTTCTGTGATCCAGCCGGGGATGATAGCAAAGATGAATATCATTACTGCAATTATACCAATGCTGAACGGGTTCCACCATCCTTCCGGTACATCCGAGAGCAGTTCTGAAACGGTCATGACCGAAGATGCATCGGCAGAAGTAGCCGAACCAGTGACGGCAAAGACCATCGCGAGAGCGAAACCTGCAAGGAAAAGGAACTGTATCACATCGGTCCATATAACAGCAGAAAGCCCTCCAAGTGTCACATATACAGAAACGGCCAATGCAACAATAGCTGCTGCGTATATCGGGGGAAAACCAAAGAAGATCTCAAGGACCATGGCAAAACCTTTGATATCTGCCACTGCAAAAAGGATCATCACAACAGTGATAATAAGAGCCACAGGACCTCTTATAGAACTGCTGTATCTTTGCTCAAGCAGCTCTGGCTGAGTGATGGCTGGAAGATGTTTGATCTTACCCACCAACAATGCTATCAATAACAAGGCAAGGATGTTAGGCGCCACGAAACTCCATATAGAACCCATGCCCAGCAGCATGTAAAGACCAATAACCGCAAGAATGCCGCCAGCGGTCATCCAAGATGCTGCTGCAGAAAAACCAATTCCAATGAAGTTGATCCTGCGTCCTGCAAGCCAGAAATCCGTGACAGATTTCTGCCTCTTAGTGAATTTCCAGCCGATAGCCACCAGTATTAGGATATAGGCTGCAAGCAACACCATAAACAAACCATATGAATTCATAATTACTACCTCGCTTTAATCTATTATAATTGATTTATCTTTCCGATTTTTCTAATATGTAATAACTTCTTAATTGAGTTATAGAGTGATTGTAGACATTTTCTCTGGGGTTGTATTTAAATCTTTCAAAAAAATCCTCTTTACAAGAAAGCAAGTTTAGTTGATTTAACATGAGACTAACGATCAAATTTTTAGATTCCGGGAAATAAAGCTCTGTACTATCCTGACCCAATATATATCTCTCATCAGTGTCAATTATGTTGCATGACCCTTGAACCGGTCCACATAAAAGCCATATCCGAACTTGCAGATCGTATTGACAGATGCCTGAAACCGGAAAAGATGGAAAAAGATGAAACCGGCAGTGTAATAGATATATTAGAAAGACTCAAGGAGTTGAAACACAATGGACAGGTAGTGCTCAAGTCCATCGGA
Source organism: Methanomethylovorans sp. (assembly GCF_050177135.1). NCBI lineage: Archaea > Methanobacteriati > Methanobacteriota > Methanomicrobia > Methanosarcinales > Methanosarcinaceae > Methanomethylovorans > Methanomethylovorans sp. Next base: position 8,060 of record NZ_JBFXHJ010000076.1, on the reverse strand, counting down.
AGGTTAAAAAGAGGAAGAGTAAGCATAGAGAAGATGGCTCTGAGCCAGGATCCTTTTCCTGTTACCTATTCATGCGACAGCGGGAGCACAACCACAAGGTCCTTTGATAATGGCCTTTACGTGGATTTCTGTCATTGTGCCATGGCCTCAACACCTACTGACCTGGAACTCCACAACAGGAGGACAATAGTTGCTGCCACTTATACCCCCAGTTATAGTGTAAATATCGACATCACTGACAATTGGGAGATAGTTGATCACGGAGCGAGCCGTTGCCAGATCATTCGCATAGCACCAGGCCTTCTGAGCAAACGCATCGACAGGATAGTACATGACATAGCCCTGTACCTCTCTGAATCAGAACACATCCTGTGGTTGCAGGATGAACTTGACCCCCGGGGATTTTTTATTATGGACGGACCTATCTATCCAAAGCATCTCATGTACTGGATGGTAGTGGGATCAGAGGATGTAAACCTGCTTTACGATCCTCATACAGAACGCATCCTTCAAAACTATATAAAAATCGTGGAACATCACATTGACAAAAAATTTCCTTATATTGGTTTTGTAAAGAATCCCGAGGACATGCAGATCATGCAGACCCTAAGGAAAGAAGGCATTAAAGACCTACCCTGGGTAATGGATGCACAGTTCTTCAAAAACCTGCTTTCTCTCCCGTGGGACAGGGAAGAAAAAAGCATAAGCAATCGGTACATAACTTACACTAACTGGTTCATGCAGCCCAATCAGTTCTACGAAAGGATACTTGGAACCACATCGCCTTTGGTCAAAGAGAAACTAAGGGCAAAGCATCCACGTGAATACTATTCACTAACGTTTTTTGTGGTATACGTCCCTTCAAAGAACCTGCTATTTAAGATAGAAGCTCCATACGGACTTACCCGGGACGAAAGGATAAGGGATATCATTACAAGGAAGGTGCTGTATGATATCGCAGTAAGCGAGATACCGAACACACTGAAGAAAGCAGACTCCATTGCAAAGATACAGGTATCGGAAAGGAAACAAATTGTCGACAGGTTCAGGTACTCCCGGGTAGATACCAGCTACAACGAGACAAGATGGGGCGAATACGATGAGAATGGATAAAGATATACTTGCCTATGTTTCTTCAGGGAAAACAGACAGTAGAAATGTTGCCGAAACTGGGGAAACAACTATTGAGGAGAAGTTCAGCTTCGAAGAATATGAGGTCCCTGAAGAGAGTTATCCTTATACAAAAGACGATACAGAAGAAGCATTTGGTATCATAACCACAGGTATAGAGCCTCTGGAGATAACTGAATCAGGAGCAACTATTACAGGATACATCAACACGGAAAAAAGAGGAAATGTACGGCTTGGAACGTATGTGATCGTACCCTACGGTGAAGAGGATCTGTTTGCCCGTATATGGAAAATGCAGTACAAACAGGAGTATGCAGTAGATGATGCCACGGAGATACACTCTCGCAGGATGCTAAGGTCCAACACTACAGATGAAGTAGATTACAAGTTCCTGGCTTACCTGGACCCGATATGTATCCTTTATTCTAAAGGCAATGGATCATTGGCCCGGCGTATGAGCGACCGCATACCCCGACCCAACACCTCCATATTGCCCGTTAAAGATAAGCTTAAGATCCAGACAGGGCTTAACATTCCCAGAGAAGGCATCTTCCTGGGGCATCTGAGCGTAGGGGGCGAGGTGGTAAAGACCCATGCGGTACCTCCTAATGTACCATATTACCTGCGTAATGACTATTCTATGGGTGATCCTCTTGTGTTCAGGCACATGCTGGTATGTGGCAGCACAGGAACAGGTAAAACATTCCTTACAAAGAATGTCCTAAGACAGTTCATGGCACAAGAGAACCGCTACAATGTGAGGGGAACAGGTGCCAGAAAAAACCCCTGCCTTGTGATACTTGACCCGCAGGATGAGTATTCCCAGATGTTAGAGGATAATCCTGAACTTACAGCAGATGCTGAGTTCAGTTTCAGGTCTGAGAAAGTGTATTTTGGAGGATGTGCCAATACCCGCACCTTGGTGGCAAAGGTGGATGGTCAGTCATATAATGGCCGCTCTAGAGCACAACAAATGGAATTTACCATACCTTTCGAGATGGTGAAGAATAATTCCTGGCTCATGGCGCCGGTAGGCATGACGGAACTCCAATACCAGGGTGTGGAATTGCTTCTGGATGATTTCTTCAAAATGGCTGGAGATCACACATATGATCGCTTTTTGGACCATATCAGCGACGATCTTACAAGAGACAATTATGTAGAAAGTGGTAAGATACACGAAGCTTCCTATGATGGCATAGTCCGCAGAGTAAGGGACAAGGCTCTTAGAAGGGTGTTCGACCAGCCTGCAAGACCCATAGACCAGATGTTGGAAGAGATAATAAAACCTGGACATGTGAGCGTGTTCCCTACTGAATACATCAGCAACACACGTATACGGGATCTGATAACCCTCACTTTGATGACGATAATAGTGGATAATAAGTTAAGTTCTAAGCTTAACACACCTGGAGAAACTGCCGTTAAGGAAACTCCCATTATCCTGGCTCTTGATGAAGCCCACAGGTATCTTGCCAGCACCTCAGGCGAGCACAGCAGGAGGATAGTGTCCAAGTTCGCAGAAGCCGCAAGGCAGGGAAGGAAAGAAGGATTAGGACTGTTCCTTATCACCCAGGATCCTCAGGACATTGATGACACAGTGTTCAAACAGGTCAACACACGCATCATACTTAACTTGACAAATGATGCTGCTATCGGGGCACTGAAGGTTAAAAAGGAGTATGAAAAGCGTATTCCATACCTGAAAAAAGGACAGATGATAGTGCACAGTCCAGACAATAGCGACATGGTCGAAATAATGGGATTGCAGGACTGCGTAGTGAAGCATATATAAACTCTTCACTATCGATAATTATTTTCCCCTGCTAATAGATCAGATAATACATTCAAACCGAAATGTATATATTGAGCAAATACGTATGGAGGCATCACATCAGTAAACAAGATGGGCCGGTAGCTTAGCCAGGCAGAGCGACGGACTCTTAATCCGTAGGCCAGGGGTTCAACTCCCTTCCGGCTCGCCAATCTCTTTTACTTCTTATAATTTTTGTTCTGTTAGTTTTTTATGATCTCAGAGTGAGAAACTTAAAATATATGGATCCTGTGAACTTTCTTTATTCAAAAGGTGAACCGAATGCCAAAAGTAAGCGTGGAGATCCCTCAGGAGTTACTGGACGACCTGAACAAACACGTAGGGGACAAGAAGAAATTCGTAAACCAGTCAGATGCCATCAGGACAGCGATCCGCAAGATGCTGGACATGATGGACGAGATAGACAAAAGGCATGGAAGGGTGAAGGAATAAGAAAAACAAAGAAAGCATCGTTGCATTCAGATGCTCTTAATATATTCAATGCATTCAGCACCTTCTTCCAGGCTCGCCATTTCAGTTACAAGCCTTCCATTGTAGCCCTTAAGGCTTTCCATGACCTTTTTCCACTGCACTGTTCCCCTTCCCAGAGGTAGGTGTTCATCTGATCTTCCATGATTGTCGTGTATGTGCATGTGCAGGATATGTTCCTTGCACTTTTCAAGGAACTCATCTACAGCCCCTGCAGTGTTGGCATGGCCCACATCCAGGGTCATACCCACATTGTCCCTGTTCACTTCTTCAAGGGTCCTGAGCATCTCATCGGGGTATTTCCCGAATATCTTGGGCATTTCCGGCATGTTCTCCACAGCTATCGTGATGCCGTAATCTGCAGCTGTGTCACATACATCCTGGATGGACCCTATATGGGTCTGCCAGGCCCTTTCAGGGAACTGAGAACCGTAAGGAGAGAGGTAACCGGGATGCACCACCGCCAGCTCCACGATCTCATTTCCAAGTTCAAGGCAACGATGCATCTGCCTTAATGCTTCATTGCGTATCCCATCGTTAAGACCTGCCAGGTTCATATCTGAAAAGGGTAGGTGCATTGTGATCTTCAGATCTGTCGTATCCCGGATCTCACGGACCTTACCGAGATTTCCGTTATGCAGGGTCTGGAAACCTTCCTGTACTATCTCCCAACCGGTATATCCCATATCTTCAAGCTGGTAGACCCAGATAAAAGAATGTCCTGTATCTACTCTGGAGGAAAAGCTCAGATTCCTTACTTTCATGTACTTTCCACATCCTCTATATCCGGTTCGAAAAGGATCTTACCCTTTTCAGTGGGAGGGGTAAGCCATTCTATAAGCCTGTGAAGCTCAAAAGATGAATTTGCACTTATTGTTACGTGTATCGAGCCCAGGGGTTCTTCGTCCGCCGGGAAATTAAGACGGCCCACAAAAGCCACAAATTTGCTTATCCTGAAAGAGGTAGATGGTGTATCTTCACTTATGCCGATCTCAAACTGAGTACGTGCAGTGTCTATAATTTCTTCTTCCCGCAGCAGTTGATGAAGATGACGGAGTCCTTCGAGATCAGTAGTTCCTTCTGACATGCCACATAATCCGGTATCATCATACTTACTGTAACTAAGATCTGCCAGGGGGAAGATGCTTTGAACCGCAGTCCTTACCTTCTCCTCGGTTTCAGTAGGATTCACTCTGGCTGAAACTTGCACCTTTATCATGGATCAATCCACCATATCAAGCACTTTTTTCCTGAAATCATCAAGCGTTCCTGCGTTCTCTATAACAAGGTCAGCAGCAGCTATAGCTTCACCCATGCCCCAGCCAAGCTCACGGTCATCCCTGACACGCAAGGCATCGATGTCCTTCATGTCATCACTTCTTTTTCTGGCCTGCACTCTTGAGAACCTTATTTCGAGTGGGGCATCTATGGCCACCAAAGTAAAATCAGAACCAAATGCCTGCTTGAAACAATTTACCTCCGCAAGGCTGCGCACACCGTCGACAACAAGGAGATCAGAATCTGCTTCTCGTATCTTTGGTATACAACGTCTTGCTACTGCATCTTTACCCTCTTTGTTACGCAAGTCGGTCCCGACACCACCTACATTAGTATCGGTGGGCTCAAGACCTCTGCGTACAATCTCTTCACGTATCACATCACCCATATTGACGACCTTGATACCTGACTCTCCTAGGATCGATGCTGCCACTGATTTACCCGAAGCTGGCATCCCTACAAAAGCTAAGATTTTCGTCATACACAACCTGCTGTTATTTATTGAACTTTATGGAATGTGAATCACACATTCATTGATGTTATAAATAATATACATTCTAAATAAAATGCCTTTGGGAAAAGGCTATGAAAGATATTGACCACCTATTAAGATGGTAAATGGATCTTACAGTTTTCTTTCTGTGAGCATTCTTTTTATATTATACTGAGCATAGCGGATCAAAAGACTATTTTTTGGAGCAGCCTGAAAAATGAAAATAGGAAATATAAAGATCGATGGGTATTTGTTTCTGGCACCCATGGCAGATGTAACCAATCCAGCTTTCAGAATGCTCTGTAAAAAACACGGTGCTTCACTCACATACTCTGAGATGATCAGTGCAGATGCTGTAATTCATGGCAATATAAGAACAGCAGACCGTGGTCTTAGTTCAGAGGAAGAGAAACCTTTTGCCATTCAGCTGTTTGGTAACTCTGCAGCTACAATCGCCAATGCATCAGTGATTATAGAGGAAAGATATTCTCCTGATATTATCGACCTCAATTTTGGATGCCCTGCTAATGTGCTTGTAAAAGATGGATCTGGTTCAGCACTACTGTATTTTCCTGAAAAGATAAGAGAGATAGTATCTACTGTATGTAAAAAAGTAGAGGTGCCAGTAACTGCTAAAATAAGAGTGCTGCATGACATGAAAAAAATACTTGATATTGCCAGGACGATAGAAGAAGCAGGAGCTAGTGCCATTACAGTTCATGGGAGAACACAAGCTCAGCAATATGCAGGGAAAGCTGAACACGAATATGCCAGAAAGATCAAAAATGAGCTTTCAATTCCTGTGATAGCAAATGGTGATATCTTTGATGGGTGTTCTGCAAAGCACGTAATTGAATATACAGGATGTGATGCCTTGATGGTAGGCAGAGCTTCCATGGGCAATCCACATGTTTTTAGGGAGATTTCTCACTTTCTGCGTACAGGAGAACAACTACCTACTAACGAATGTACTCAAAGACTTGAGGATTTTAAAGAGTATGTGAGATTGCTGGAGTTGTATGGGCTTGAAGAATATGTAGATATAAGAATGCATGCCCAATGGTTCACACGGGGCATAAAAGGCGGGAGGCATGTACGTCAGGGTATCTCCGGCACACGAGAAATAAAAACGATAGTTCAGCTTATGGAAAGCCTGTGTGCACAATCGCCTGACATGGCTACAAATAATGATTTCCATGGTAACTGATACAGTTTTTTATTCGGTTCAAACCGAAAGGCTTTATAACTATCAGACAGTTCATAACCTACACAATTAAACATTGCATTTATACGCAATTGTGAATAAATGCAGGTTATAACTGTCCATTGTTCGGCCAGGATATTCAAAAAACAAACAGCAAGAAACAAAGTTGTGCCGATCATATATTGTTCTAATGTTGTGGAGAATCCAGATGAAAGAGATACGAATACACGGCCGGGGAGGCCAAGGTTCGGTCACTGCTGCCGAGCTTCTAGCAGTTGCAGCATTTGCTGATGGTAAATTCAGCCAGGCATTCCCAGCTTTCGGGGTGGAAAGAAGAGGAGCACCTGTACAGGCATTCACAAGGATCAGTGACACACCTATCAGACTCAGAAGCCAGATATATGAACCTGACTACGTTATTGTGCAGGACCCTACCCTTATAGAAGTAGTGGATGTGGCAGGTGGACTGAAGGAAGATGGTATGATACTTATAAACAGTGACTTTGATCCCTCAAAGTTCAAGCTCGACACCAAGGCCAAAGTTGTAACCGTCAACGCCACAAAGGTTGCACTGGATATCATTGGCAGGCCAATAGTCAATACAGTGCTGCTTGGAGCCTTTGCCGGAGCCACAGGCAACATAAGGCCTGAATCTATCAAGGAAGCTGTAAAGGAAAGATTCCCCGGGAAAGTGGGAGATCGGAATGCTGAAGCCATCCAACAGGCATACGACATGATGAAGGAGGCAAACGTATGAAGATAACGCTCGGTGGCATCTGTGAGCCTGCCACCACATTGGCCAACAAGACAGGTGGCTGGAGGACCTTCAAACCTGTCTATGACTATGATAAATGTATCAAATGCAAACTGTGCGAACTGTTGTGCCCTGATATGGCCGTGTTGCCCAGAGAAGACGGATATTTCCAGTTCGACTATGATTATTGCAAAGGATGCGGCGTATGCGCCAACGAATGTCCAAAGAGTGCTATAGGCATGGTACTGGAGGAGAAATAATGACAACCAAGGGAAAACTTGAAATGGAAAAGATGGTCGTCGTAGAAGGGTCCTATGCTGTGGCACATGCTGTAAAAATATGCAGGCCCAATGTTATATCTGCTTACCCGATCACTCCACAAACCCATATTGTGGAAGGACTTTCGCAGTTCATTGCTGACGGGGAGATCTCAAATTGTGAGTATATCAACGTAGAATCGGAGTTCTCGGCGCTTTCTGCACTTGTGGGCTCCTCAGCCGTGGGGGCAAGATGCTACTCAGCTACAACGTCCCAAGGTCTTGAGTTGATGCATGAAGTGCTTTTCAACGTGTCCGGTATGAGACTTCCCATAGTCATGACCGTGGTGAACAGAGCTGTGAGCGCACCCATCAACATCTGGAACGATCATCAGGATGCAATATCTCAGAGAGATACCGGCTGGATACAGTTGTATGCAGAGGATCTACAGGAAGCAGCTGACATGACCGCACAGGCATTCAAAATTGCAGAGGACAAAGAAGTTCTTATGCCTGCTATGGTGTGTATGGATGGTTTTATCCTGTCCCATGTATACGAACCTGTGGTACTGCTGGAACAGGAACTTACTGATGAATATTTACCTACATATGAGCCTCTTAATATACTGGACCCAAAGAAA
>NZ_JBFXHJ010000075.1:0-11061 GCF_050177135.1 Methanomethylovorans sp. | reverse complement strand
TCAATGGTTCTCAATGCAGAAGATACACTAAAAGGAAAATGATATAAGGGAAGGAGATCAAACCACCTGTCTAAAGTGAGATAAAGAACATTTCAATGAACAAAGGATCGAGATAATGGATGAAAATGAGAATTTCCTGAAAGAACTGGATAACAAACTATGGACATCCGCAGATAAATTGCGCTCCAATCTGGATGCTGCTGTTTATAAGCATGTAGTTCTCGGCCTTGTTTTTCTTAAGTATGTTTCCGATGCATTTGAGGAACGAAGAAAAGAGCTTCTGGGACAATTCAAAGACCCGGACCATGAGTATTATTTAGGGGAAGATGAGGAGCTGGAAGCTGAAGAACTGGAGATCCGGGACTATTATACTGAAAAGAATGTGTTCTGGATACCGGCTCTGGCCCGCTGGGGTACATTACAAAGCTGTGCCAAGCTTCCTTCCGGTACGGAGATCACTATAAAGAACGGAAAGATCGATGCTTACAGGATGGTGAGTGTGGGTCGGCTTCTTGATGATGCAATGGAGGCCATCGAGAAGGATAATCCTAAGCTTAAAGGTGTGCTGACCAAGGATTATGCACGCCTGCAGATCGATTCTGCAAAACTTGGAGAATTGATAGATCTTGTCTCCACCATACCATTTGTCCATGAAAACCTGAAGGCTAAGGACATTCTGGGTCATGTGTACGAATATTTCCTTGGTCAGTTCGCCAGTGCGGAAGGTAAGAAGGGTGGGCAGTATTACACGCCCAAATCCATAGTTACTCTGATCGTTGAGATGCTGGAACCTTTCCAGGGCAGGGTGTACGACCCTGCATGTGGTTCGGGTGGTTTCTTCGTGCAGTCGGAACGTTTTGTGGAAGAGCATGGCGGACGTATTGGACAATTATCGATATACGGACAGGAGTCAAACCCCACGACCTGGAGGCTTGCTTGCATGAACATGGTCATCCGGGGCATGGATTTTGATTTCGGTAAGGAGCCTGCAGATACGTTCTCACGTGACCAGCACCCTGACCTGCGTGCAAATTACATCATGACCAATCCACCGTTCAATATGAAGGAATGGGGCGGAGAGCAACTGAAGGATGATAAACGCTGGAAATATGGCATCCCTCCTTCGAGTAATGCTAATTTTGCGTGGATGCAGCATATGATCTATCACCTTGCACCAAATGGCAGCATGGCACTATTGCTTGCCAATGGTTCCATGAGCTCCAATACTAATAATGAAGGTGAGATCCGCAAATCCATCATCGAGGCTGACCTGGTGGAGTGCATGGTGGCACTGCCGGGGCAATTGTTCACTAACACCCAGATCCCTGCATGTATCTGGTTCCTGACCCGCAACAAGGAAGCTTACAATGGCAGCCGGGAACGGAAGGGTGAAGTGCTATTCATTGATGCCCGTGATCTTGGATACATGAAAGACCGTGTGTTGCGTGATTTTGATCATGAAAAGGACATCCTGCGCATTGCCAGAACCTTCCATGCATGGAAAAAGGGAGAAGGTTATGAGGACGTGGCGGGGTTCTGCAAGTCTGTGACACTGGACGAGATCCGCAAACATGGCCACGTGCTCACTCCGGGCCGTTATGTGGGTGCAGCAGCACAGGAAGACGATGGCGAGCCTTTCGCAGAAAAGATGGAAAGGCTGACCCTGCAGTTGTCGGAGCAGTTTGCCAGATCGAAGGAATTAGAAGAGAAGATAAAGGAAAATCTGAAAGGGATCGGATATGGACTCTAATGACACTGACAATTTGAATGCTGGCGTATCATTAAGTGATTTCCTTGAACCGGATACTCCGGAAGTTAAGCTCATTAAAAGTCTTCAGGATAACGAAGAGGAATACAGTGAACATTTAGGAACTATTGAGGGGGGTATTGCTCTATATTATTACGAGCACGACAATACGATCACTGACAAGGAAGTTGTCTCTGTTCTAAGGAACATCAAAATGAACCTTGATAAAGATGTCAGTTATTTCTCTCACCCTTTTGAACTTTTGATGCTTGGGCCTCTGGCTGATGCGCTTGAAAAAAAACCGATCACTGTCCATGAATTCAAACTGGTCATTGACTATATTCTGTGGTCTATCGACAACAGGTCGTGGATGGGGGACAAACAGGCCTATTTAAAGTGGATATGTTATTTTTTGGGAATCTACACAGCCAAAGAAGAAAAACAATATGAAGAGCGTATGGAAAAGCTTGGCAAAAAAATGCACCTTTCCGGGGAAGATGTGGACCAGCTTCTTATGAAGAGTGAAAGAGAGTTCACTGACGATGAAATGGAAAAGACACGTATCGAAAGTGAGTTCTTTGCAATGGACGACGGTGAGAAGTTGCATTTCCTGGCGGATAACAGCCCGGAACACTTTGACCTGTTCGCAGTTTATCTTCTGGAACTTAAAGAACGGAGAGAACTTGAACTAATGAAGGGACTGGTAAAGAGGGTCAGCAAAAAGTTCGGTGATGATCCGGAACTATACCTGCATGTTGCTATCTTTTTTATGGACGAGGACCCAAATATCGCTAAAAGTTATCTGGCCAAAGCTCTTTCCAAAGTAGAACTACTTGAAGGTGTGCAGGCGCAGGAAAAAAGGTCTATGGAGATCAAAATTAAAAAACTTATGAGGGGTTGTGACCGGAAGAATAAATGATGAACAGCTATGAAGTGTATGAAGGTATATCCGGCATATTTTGACGGATGTTAAATAGGTGTATGTTTCCTGTTATGCCGGAGAGAATATTAAGATGGAAAGCAACATGATGGCCGATCCTTCTGATTTTGTTATACGTGAGAAGAAACTGGATTATGAACTTCCGCTTAAGGAGAATGAGACCATTGAGCTGAAAAGGTCCACTTCAGAGCTCAAAGAGGCTGTCATATCCATTGTTGCTATGCTGAACAAGCATCACGAGGGAGAGCTTTATTTTGGTGTGAAGGATGATGGCACGGTCCTGGGACAGGAGCCTGACAGGAAGACTCTCCGGGATATATCAAGGGCTATATCGGAGGGCATAGAGCCTGCTATCCATCCTTTTATCTATCATGTGGATATCGGAGGCAAGAAGTGCATTCTTGTGGAATTTGCGGGCAATAATGTGCCGTATTTTGCCTATGGCAGGGCTTATATGCGGGTTGCGGACGAAGACCGTCGTTTGAGCATCCATGAGCTTGAGAGCATGATCCTGAGCAAGAACCGGGAGAGACTGCGCTGGGATACTGAGGTGTGCAGGAATGTCACACTTGATGATATCAGCGAGGAGAAGTTCATTGCGTTCCTTAAAAGCGCAGGAAGGCTGTATGATGGTGATATTCGGAAGTCCATGGATAAGCTGAAATTGCTCTGCGGTGGCAAGCCTACCAATGCGGCTGTCATTCTCTTTGGTGAGAGGCCGGAGGACTTTTTTCCGAATGCAAGGTTAAGATGTGCCACATTCGCAAGGGAGGATACTTCTCTTATTCTTGATATGCAGGATCATTACGGGGATATCTTTTACCTGATAGCGCAGGCCGAGAAGTATGTGCTTGCGAATATCCATGTGGGTATGCGGCTTGAAGGGCTGAAACGTGTCGATGTGCCGGAGATCGACAGGGATGCGCTGAGGGAGGGTATCATCAATGCGTTCTGCCACCGGGACTATTTTGAGTATGATTCGGTGAATGTGGCGGTCTTCAGGGACCGGGTGGAGATCAGGAGCAAGGGCCGCCTCTACGGAGGGCTGTCTGTGGAAAAGATCATGTCGGGCATGTTCTCCGAGCGGCGCAATGAGCTTATCGCGGATATTTTCCACGAAGCAGGACTGATCGAGAAGTGGGGTGCAGGCATCCGTAAGATATTGACCGCAGAGCCAAAGACCTACTTTGAAGAAGTGGGCACGCAGTTCATCGTGACCTTCAGGCGGCATGAACCCGAAGAAACCGAAAAGGCAACTGATGACATTTTGCAGGACAAGGTCAGAGATAGGGTCGGAGATAGGGTCGGAGAAAATCTCAACCAAAACCAGCAAAAGATACTTGACCTGATCCAGACAGACCCGCATATTTCTGCCAGGATGTTGTCAGAGGCTATTGGCATTTCCCAAAGAAAGGTAGAAGCCAATATCTCTATATTGAAAGAAAAAGGTCTGCTCAGGCGTATAGGTCCGGCAAAGGGCGGACATTGGGAAAGGCTTTCAGGTAAATGAAAGAGTGTTTAAAACTTAGGGTATAAACTAGGTATAAACTAGGGTGAAAAACAGTGAAGAAATAGAAAGGTGTGCAGTTGAAAAACAATGGTCAGAACTGATATACACATGGAAAATGAAAAAGGAAGGCTGAGTACATTGGTAATAAGTGCATTTAATGGAACTAAACGCAAAGGCGCAAAGGCGCAAGGACGCAAAGAATATTGTATTGTTTCGTCTAAGTTTTCGTGTGCTGAAGCACTTGCTTATTCTTCACATGAGCCATTAGTTCAACAGCCTGCTGGACAATTGTTTCTAAAAAACAATGCTGCCACAAGTATGAAATATGCCCACCTGCGCGATATACACAAACCCCTCGGAATAGCCGAATACAAGCTCGCTCAATCCCTGCCCGATGATCTCAAAGGCGGCCTCCCCACCATCGAAGAACTGGAAAAAGAACTGGGAGAATTGGAGGAGATGAGTAGGGATGAGTGAGTGGATAGATACCACACTCGGAGAAATTTTAACTCTCCAACGTGGTTTTGATTTACCAGAGGTAGAGCGTTTACAAGGTATATTTCCAGTCATTGCATCAACTGGTCAAATTGGTACACATCAGAAAGCGATGGTTTCTGGTCCAGGGGTGGTAATCGGACGCTCTGGAAGTATCGGAGGTGGTCAATATATTCAATCGGACTTCTGGCCACTGAACACAACGCTTTGGGTTAAGGACTTCAAAGGGAATGATGTTAGATTCTGTTACTACCTCCTAAAATCTATGGACCTAACAATGTTCAATGTAGGCAGTGGTGTACCTACCTTGAATCGAAATCATATTCATCCCATCTCTGTCAGTATTCCATCTAATGTGCATGAACAGCGCGCCATCGCCCATATCCTCGGCACGCTGGACGATAAGATCGAGCTCAACCGCCGGATGAACGAAACACTGGAAGCTATGGCACGGGCTATCTTCAAGTCGTGGTTCGTGGACTTCGACCCGGTGCGTGCTAAAGCAGAGGGTCGGGATACAGGGCTGCCGGAGGAGATAGCTGACCTGTTCCCTGATAGTTTTGAGGAGACGGAGCTGGGAGAGGTGCCGGAAGGGTGGAGAATTGACACGGTTGAAAGTCTTTGTGAGTCAATAACAAGTGGAGGAACGCCTGCTCGAAAGAATCCTCTTTATTGGGAAGGTGGAACTATACCTTGGTTTAAGACAGGTGAACTTCTTGATGGTCCGCTCCTTAAATCGGAGGAACATATAACAGAAGCAGCGTTAACTGGCTCATCGTGCAAGTTATGGCCAGCAGGAACAATTCTTTTTGCCCTATATGCATCTCCAACCGTTGGACGTCTTGGGGTTCTTACACGTCCCGGTACATCGAACCAAGCAGCAGCAGGTTTGATTGCAAAGTCTGAGTATGGTGTGCCTTTCCTAAGAAGACTACTCCTCGAAGCACGTGTAAACCTTCAAACAATTGCAGTGGGGGCTGCCCAGCAGAATATTAATCAAGGCGTTTTGAAGTCGTATCGTGCTGTTATTCCAAAAGCTGATGTGGCTGTCATGTATTCTCGGATTATATCTTCTTTGGATGAAAAGCAGATAGCATTGAGTGAAGAAGCATATACCCTCGCCGAACTGCGCGACACTCTGTTGCCTAAGTTGATTTCAGGAGAGCTACGGTTAAGAGAAACGGAGGGATCATTGGGGTTAGACATATGAGGTTAAAGAATCAGATAAATTTTTTGCAACAACAACAAATGCCTATTGATTCATCAGAGGAGGCTCTTAAGACTTGGCACAGTCAAGAAGATTCTCTCAATTTTTTGCACAATACAACCGATGATGATATTCCCATTTACATCAGTGAAAAGAACTTTTTTCTTTATTCGCTTATTGTTCCATTGGAAAAACTGAAAGACGAATATATAGAAGATCTTTTAAAATGGAATTTCAGAGTAAGCAGCGGTTATGGTTATGGGTATTCCTATTCAAAAGATGAGCAGATTCCTTTCCTTACTAATCCAATGGAAAACACAAATTCGAGAATCTTAGATAACAGCCTGCCTTTGTTCTTCCGAAGACATTTTCATGGATATAGGAACAATGAATCTTATATTGAAATCAACCAGCTTATTAGTCATGTTCTTGATATTCATTGGGTAGAGGAAAAACGTGCTTGGTGTAAACTGAATGAACTCGGAGAGATGATTTCGGTTGCTAATTGGATTCAACAATCTGATATTAATTTGTGTACTTTTCGTAAAGAAGAACTTGAATTTTATCTATTCTTAGCCAATTCTTGTTTAGTTAGAGTATTTGAAGTGTCTAGGTCTGTAGATTGGGGAGTTAGTTTACGTGAAAATAAACTAGAAGAAATATGTACAGAAGAAGAATGCGAGATTTATGCAGTTCGTACGCTAATAGGCGGTTCTGAAAAACCTTTGGCAAGTTTTCTTCGTGGATTCCAAATTATCCGATGTAAAAAGGCACATGAAGAATTACTATTAAAACTGATGGAAAAAGAACCTCGTGAATACGCCAGCTTTATTATATGGGACTGGAAGCATAACGAAGAAAGAGAATGGACTTCTGATCCTGACCAGATAGAAAACTACTTTGTGGAGTCTGATTATCCTTTTGGAACGTCACCAGCCTTTTTCAAGCCTGATGTTTTATTGAGGTATCGTCAAGACCCCTCACGTTTTAAGATATATGACCGCCAGATCGAATGTAAAGGTGCATGGTCCTTACGATATGACATTAATGAAGAGGGACAAGTCCATGTTTACATCTGCGACTTGAGTCACCTTCCATTTCAAGAGCAACTCTATTGGAAATCATTTAATGAATCTCCTAAAGCAAATATCTCTTCACGCTCATTCAAGACCGATTTTGAAGGATGTTGGGACGATTTTTATAATCCTCTTCAATCTTTAAAAAATACGCTTGACAATTTTCCTCAGCAGGATGAGCAGGGAAATCAATGTTCTATCTGGAAAATGCCACATGTTTCTGAAACATGTGACTTAACATTTTTAGGCTATGTAGTCACAGAGTCACGTAAAGAATGGGAGGATCAAATTTTAGCACTTGCTAAGATTATTGTTGAAGGGCTAAATGCATCATATATTAACAAACTTGCTGAAACATATGGCTGTCGTGACAAAAGTCTTGCTTCAATAAAACAACTTGGGAAAATATTAGAAAGTATTTCTCTTTCTTCTGAAGACATAAAAGTAATAATTGATACTCTTAATGAGCTTTGGTATCTACGTTCTGCTATAGTAGCACATTCTGGAGGTGAGATCCCTAAAGGAGATCTCCGCGTGCA
Organism: Methanomethylovorans sp.; assembly: GCF_050177135.1. Taxonomy (NCBI): domain Archaea; kingdom Methanobacteriati; phylum Methanobacteriota; class Methanomicrobia; order Methanosarcinales; family Methanosarcinaceae; genus Methanomethylovorans; species Methanomethylovorans sp. The sequence goes on along the minus strand of NZ_JBFXHJ010000075.1, from coordinate 3,547 downwards.
CTATAGAAATTTGCTCATAAAATGTGACACTGCAATGATGAAGTTAGCTGAACAAGTCAAAAAAGGTAGTCTTATGAAAACATGAAAATGCGTAAAAAGGATTTTGCTCCTTGAATCTATATTTTAACAATATAGACTTTTGACTATCCTTTATTCTAATTAACCTACCAATATCTACCAATCTTCACCAAATTGGTAGTAACCCTTTTATCCCAATAACTACCAGTATCTACCAAAAAGTAACGAATTGGTAGTTATGAAGATTCCACAGAAAGCACCGGACATGTGGGAGGTTATCGGGAAGTATCCTGAGATGCTCTCAATGTTCGTTGATCCACAGATGCAGGAGCTTGTTGCAAAGTACAACCGCGAGTATGTACACTGGGAAGAGCTTAGGCACCGTAAGCTGCCTGTAGAGGCTAAACAAATGTGGGCTTTGATCAAAAGCTCAAGGGCATTGCAGGCCAAGCGCGTTGAATTCGCAGAATGGACCTTCCGTTACGTCCTGTCAGGCGACACCCTGAGAAGACTGCACCTGCTGGACACAAAAGGTACCGGAAATCTGGAAAGCGGACCGGGAGGAGTGAGTGCAGCGGACAGGAAGCGATACATCATCAACTCACTTATGGAAGAAGCCATCGCCTCCAGTCAGCTTGAAGGAGCGGCCGCCACCAGGGAAGCAGCCAAAAAGATGCTGCGGCAGAAGCGAAAACCCATGGACTACTCCGAGAAGATGATCCTCAACGGCTATCAGACCATGTGCAGGATAGCAGAAATGAAGGACAGGTCCATTGATCCGGATACACTGCTTGATATCCACAGGGAGATCACACACGGTACTCTGGAAGATCCCGCAGATGAAGGGAAGTTCAGGGACAACAACGAGATCGTTGTTGCCGACCCCCGGGACGGGAACAAGGTATATCATATCCCCCCGGACTATCAGAAGATCCCCCAGCTCATGGAAGAGTTCTGCAGGTTTGCCAGCAACGATGAAGAAGAGTTCATCCACCCTCTTATCAAGGGCGTGATCCTCCACTTCCTGATAGGCTATATCCATCCTTTCACAGATGGTAACGGCCGGTGTGCAAGGTCTATCTTCTACTGGTATATGCTCAGCCGGGGTTACTGGCTCTTTGAGTACATGCCGATATCAAGGATACTGCTGCACTCCAAAGCAAAATATGCCCTCTCCTATCTGTATACTGAGACCGACGAGAACGATCTGACATACTTCATAAACTACAACCTCTCTGCAATAGAAAAAGCGCTGCAAGACCTTGAAGAGTACATTAGCCTCAAAAAGCAGGAACAACATGAAACGATACAGATCATTGAAACCTCTGCGAGTCTGAACCTCAGGCAGGCTGACATACTTAAGAACCTGCTCAAAGAACCTGACAGATACTTCTCCATTGCTGAGATCAAAGGAAAATACAATATTGCCTATGACACAGCAAGAAATGACATGCAGCATCTTGAGAAACTGGGGTATGTCGAAAAGCTCGAAAGAGGCAGAAGCTTCATGTATAAGTATAAAGGTGTTGAACGGGTGTCGTGAGTACCAATAAATACCAATTTCTACCAAATTGGTAGTAACTCTTTTTTGAATGTATCCAAACCTGTAACCTCATTTTTTACACGCTTAAAACAGCAGGCTTAAATATAGAAAAAATTAATTTCTTTAAAATATGCAAACAGTTCTTAATTAAAGAACAATCATTGATATTCACATGGAGCGGCTGCCACATGAGCGAAAATGAACTAGAACAACTCTGCTTAACCTGGTTCCAGGACACCGGCTGGGACTACCAGTACGGTCCTGATATCGCTCATGACGGTATAAGCCCGGAGCGCCAAGACTACAGGCAGGTCATCCTGCCAGATCGTCTACGCAGTGCACTCCATCGCCTGAATCCAGAAGTACCTGCCTCAATACTTGAAGAGGTCCTGCACATCCTCAGCAAGCCACAGCATCTTTCTCTCATAAAGAACAACCGCACTTTTCATGAGATGCTGCTCACAGGAGTACCGGTAGAGTATGAAATAGATGGGCAGATGCGAGGAGACAGGGTACAGCTCATTGACTTTCAGCATCGGGAAATGAACAGGTTCCTTGTTGTGAACCAGTTCACCGTGCAGGGTCTGAAACAACCCCGCAGACCCGACATAGTAGTTTTCATAAACGGATTGCCCATTGCTGTCATAGAATTGAAGAATCCGGCTGTGGAAGAAGCGGATATCTGGGCAGCATATCGGCAGCTGCAGACCTATAAAACAGAAATAGCCGATCTATTCGTGTTCAACGAGGCCTTGGTGATCTCCGACGGGTTCAATGCCCGTGTAGGTTCACTGACAGCATCAGAGGAATGGTTCATGCCCTGGCGTACCATCCGCAGTGAAAAGGATCAGCCTCTTTTGGAATATGAACTGGAAAAAGTAGTAAAAGGCTTCTTTGCACCTGAGCTTCTGCTGGACTATCTGCGCCATTTCATTCTCTTCGAACCGGATGGGGATACGCTCATCAAAAAGATCGCAGGCTATCACCAGTTCCATGCTGTACGAGAAGCAGTACGTGCAACTATCATAGCCGCCGGGCTAACTACAACCTCAGAAGCAAAAGAGCCACGTGCAAACTATGCCGAGAAAGTGGTACCAGGATCAAAGCGTGGCGGTATAATCTGGCATACACAGGGCTCAGGCAAGAGCATCTCCATGGCATGCTTTGCAGGCAAGCTGATGCAACAGCCGGAAATGAATAATCCCACGCTGGTAGTTGTCACTGACCGTAACGATCTTGACGGACAGTTATTCAGGAACTTTGTCAATGCAAAAATGCTGCTCAAGGAAACTCCAGTACAGGCTGAGAGCCGGGAGGAGTTACGTGAACTGCTCGAGAATCGGCCTTCAGGTGGCATAATCTTCACCACCATTCAAAAGTTCATGCCCGGAAAAGGTGAAAACCATTTTCCAAAACTCACCGACCGTGATAATGTTGTAGTGATAGCCGACGAGGCCCACCGCAGCCAATACGGCTTCCGTGCCATAATGGACACCACCACAGGAGCTTTCAAATACGGTTATGCTCATCACATGCGTTCAGCCCTGCCAGCAGCAACCTTCGTAGGTTTCACCGGTACACCCATCGAAAGCGATGACAAAGACACCCGCTGGGTTTTCGGGGAGTATGTCAGTATCTACGACATCCAGGATGCAGTCCTAGATGGTGCAACAGTGCCTATCTACTACGAAAGCCGTCTGGCAAAACTGGACATAAACCAGACTGATATCGAGAAGCTCAACGAGGAAGTAGAAGAAGTCCTGGAAGACGAAGAAGACATTGCTTTGCGGGAAAGATCAAAATCCCGCTGGGCAGCTCTGGAACAACTGGTTGGAGCCGAGAAGCGCATCCAGGAAGTAGCCAACGATCTGGTTACTCACTTTGAGACTAGGAAATCTTCCATCAAAGGCAAGGGTATGATCGTATGCATGAGCCGCGAGATATGCGTGCGCATGTACGATGCCATCACTGAACTAAGACCCCAGT
>NZ_JBFXHJ010000074.1:9010-11233 GCF_050177135.1 Methanomethylovorans sp. | reverse complement strand
CCTTTAATGTGTGCAGTAGAATCAATTCGTCTTTGTGCATACCAACCAACATATCCTTTATTTGTTTGTACATTGCGCTATTGTGCACTGATTAAATTAATGTACGAACATAAATCGATTGATTTCAATAAAAGGCTATTATCGGAAATATATGTCCTTGAATCAAATATAAAAAGATAACTATGTAGAGAATTTATATTATTTTGAGAAAATATAAAATAAAAAAAGAAGGCACTAAATAATTAAAAATTAACCATCAAGACCTAAAGGTCTTTAACGGTCAATATTTTCACAGAGGCTGGTCTTTTAGTGATACTTCCTATCTTGGCGCCAACAAGATTTTCAATACCCTTGTTCTCAGCAATGTCAAGGATCCTCTGGGTTATAACACCATCAAAAACAACACTTTTGACATCACCATTGTAGTTCTTAAGGTTATTGACAAGATCACGCACAGCAGTTTCACCAATCACATTATTGCCGGCATCAAGAAAACGAGCACCAAAAGTGCCCATGAGCTCATCTGCATGCGACTTGAACTTTTTTGAAGCTGGCGAGAGTTTAACGACCGGCTCCACAACTTCCTGTACTTCCTCCGAAGGCACCTCGACCTCTACAGGTTCCTGAGAGAATTCACGCTGCTTGATCGGGCGTTTCTTCAACTTAGCTGGGGCAGCAACCCTCGGGATCTCAACAGGTCTTCTTTCTTTTGGTTTCGGTACCCTCTGAACTGCCGGAGCCTTCATGGAATCCGAATCCTTCAAAGAATACTTATCCATTACCTGTTCTACTGGTATCTTCTGCCTTAGCGCCCTGACTATTTCCTTTTGTACAAGATCCTCTACACTCTTGCCATCGGGGGCACGGGCAATGTAATCAATGTTAGCTACCTGTAGAAGTTCCTTTATGATAAGTTCTCCTCCACGGTCACCATCTGTAAAGGCAGTTACTGTTTCCTTTTTCTTTGTTAGTTCTGCTACCTCCGGAGGCACATTGGTACCACCTACACAAATAGTGTTCTTGATACCATACCTAAGAAGGTTCAGCACATCTGCACGACCCTCTACAACTACTATAGCATCTGAATCAAATACTGCAGGACCGCATGGGATCTTATTTTTTCCAAAATACTGCATTTCTTCCACACGTACGGACTGCCGGACCTCTTCGGCTATTTCCTGAGATTCCGGCACATTGGTATCGAACATGCCAGTGAGAATGAACTTTGCACGTTCTATGATCTGCTTCCTCTTTGTGGCCCGCACATCTTCTATATTTGTTATTTCGATCTTGGCGCTGCATGGTCCGACCCTGTCTATGGTTTCCAGAGATGCGGCCAGAATGGATGTTTCCACCTTGTCCAGACTGGAAGGAACCAGAATAGTACCCTTGGATTTGCCACCCTTAGCACTGACAAGGACCTCTATCCTCCCGATACGTCCTGTTTTCTGAAGATCTCGCAGATCCAGGTCCGATCCGAGCAGGCCCTCTGTCTGTCCGAAAATAGCACCTACGATATCGGGGCGTTCTATAATACCATCTGCGCTGATCTTTGAATGAATGATATACTTGGTAGTATCTGCATTTTGCATATATGAATCTCCACATTATTTATGCTGATTTATGCTATTATCTATGGCACATAGCTTGTTCGTCTTGCAAAAACAGTCTAACAAGTGACTTACAAAGCCCAGGCGCAAAGGACCTGATACCGTTTTTAGGTCACTTCAACAGTAGCATTCTGCTGAACCCAATCTCAACTCTGTTCGTTTTTTCCGACGTGCCACACGTAATTCAGCATTACATATGCCCATGTTTTGAACACACGTCTACAGCACTACGAGGGTAACTAACGTTCAATTGGTATATCCAATATCACATGTACATTAAATACCCTTACCGCCATTCCCTTTGGCAATTCATATCAAATGGGATGTTTGATGCTAATAATCAAACGTGAATTCCAACTTATTTCCTGATTATTGTAAATTAGATGATGATAAACTATTTTTGCGTGATCAGAATACCCATGTCCCATGGGTATCCTCAATGATTCTAGATCAATTTCAAGTTGATGTAGCCATATAAGTAATGATTACAATAGGTAATATCCGTATGATATATAATAAACTTGTGGGTTTACAAAGATGCTCAACTCCCTTTGAAAAGAGAAACAGGCTAACGAATGAACTAAATATAGAGAGAGCAGAGTTCTAATACATG
>NZ_JBFXHJ010000074.1:0-8910 GCF_050177135.1 Methanomethylovorans sp. | reverse complement strand
CGGCGAGGAATAAGAACCTCATTATTGAACAGGAGCAATACGATCCTTTCATCCAGCCTTGACCCTGATATGGCAGAAACGGTAATATCATACCTGGAGAAGGAAGGAGTGCAGGTATTGACAGGATATACCCCTACATCCATCAATGGTGAAGATAGTGTCACATCAGTTACAGTAAATGAAATAGAGATACCTGCAGATGTGGTATTGGTCTCCGTTGGCGTCACCCCTGAAACTTCTGTAGCATCAGAGAGCGGAATAGATATTGGACCCACAGGGGGAATAGTCACAAATGACAGGCTTCAAGTCATGAGAAATGGAAATGCCATTGAGGATGTGTTCTCCGGAGGAGAATGCACTCAGATATACAATTTTTTGACCGGTAAACCCATGCTTAGCCATCTGGCAAGCACAGCGCGCAGAATGGCAGGAGTGATAACCGACAATCTGGAAGGTAAGGACACATGTTTTGGCCCTGTGGTGAATCCTTGGGTAGCAGTGATCGGAGACCTTCAGATAGGTTCAGTGGGAATTACGACCGCAGAAGCTGAAAAGCAAGGAATGAAAGTTGTCAGTGGTATAGCTACAGGTTCCACACGTGCAGAGTATTTCCCTGGTGCCGGCAAGATATTCATAAAGGTCCTGTTCCATGACAGATGCCTGATCGGTGCTCAGATAATTTCAACAACCGGTACTAAGGAGCGCATTGACGGTCTTTCTCTGGCAATAAAGAGAAAACAAACCATAGATGAACTGCTTGAGATGGAAACTTGCTACTCTCCTGCTGTTTCCACACTCCAGGACCCTTTGCTTTTTGCTGTCAAAGGTGCATACAGGAAAATGCCAAAAAAAGGTGCACGATGATAGAGATCGATGGTTCTTACGGAGAAGGTGGAGGACAGATACTGAGGACAGCTATTGCTTTGGCAAGCATTACATCAACTGATGTAAGGATATTTAATATCAGATCGCATCGACCCCAACCCGGGCTTAAGTCCCAGCATATGAAAGCCATAGCAACTGCTGCAAAGCTCTGTGATGCTGATGTCTTAGGACTGTATATAGGTTCTCAGGAGATCACCTATTCTCCAATGGAAATAAAGGGGGCTACATATACAGTAGACATTGGAACTGCCGGGAGTATCTCGCTGCTGCTTCAATGCATTATGCCAATGACAGCATATTCCGGCGGGAGGATAGCACTTGAGATCACCGGTGGAACTGATGTGGCATGGTCCCCAACGATCGATTATCTCAATAATGTGACTTGTAAAGCGCTTGGACAAATGGGATATCATTGTAACATAGAAGTTCTGAAAAGAGGATACTATCCTGAAGGGGGGGGAAAAGTATGTGCATTCTTTGAACCTACAAGGCTGCATGGGTTCGAATTTGAAAGAAAAGAAGAGAACATTAAGGGAATATCACACTCATCAAAACTTCCTGAACATATAGCACAGCGTCAGGCCCTGGCAGCTAAAAGAGTGTTGGAGAACAGAGGAATAGGATCCGATATAACGGTATGCTCTAAAAATGAACTTTCAACAGGAAGCGGGATAACATTGTGGAGCCTGTATAGTGGTGCCAGCCATCTTGGAAAGAAAGGTCTTCCTGCTGAAAAGGTTGGAGAGATGGCTGCGGAGCAGATGACACGATACCTCGATTCCGGGGCCTCAGTGGACCCTTATCTGGCAGGCCAGCTTATCACCTATATGGGTCTTGCAGGAGGTGGGTCTTTCACCACCTACGAGATCTCAGAACACACACTGACAAATATGCATATAATTGAACTGTTTTTGGGCGTAGAGTTTGATATAAGAGAAAAGAAGGAAATTACTGAGGTCTCGGTAAAATGAGAGGAGAGAAATGGCCAGATCAGTTCCCATTCTCAACTATGCTCAGGTACTCAGCCGGAATAGATCTTGCAAGGGCGATGCCCTCATTGGCAGTAATGACCATTATTCCGTCGTTTTGGGCAGAATCTGCGTCTATCTCAAGTATCACAGGATTATCCGTATGTACAAGTGCAGCCTCTACGGCTCTTTCATAAGATGTGCTAAGATGCACATAGGTTTGCCTGATAGGTGTGATGCCACTTTCCAGCAGCATATCAACCTCTTCCTGGCTGACACCATAATAAAGTGATGGGAGCTCATTTTCAGGATAATCTGACTCAAGCTCCACGTCTACAGAATGACCGTACTTTGCCCTTATGTGTTTGCCATCTATCTCATATCTATGTTTCCTGTCAGACTTGACAAGGGCAATGAGCCTTTCCTTGGTACCCCACCTATAGCGCTCGCTCAGAACATCCAGAAGATGTCCCAGGCTAACCCAGCCATGGTGGTCCATTTTAAGGCCCACATCTTCAGGGAAATGTCTCAGTGCTCCGGAAACGAATTTTCCCAAGCGTTCTTCGCGGTCATCATCAAGGACGTACCGGCCTTCCACACCGCATGCCGGGCATGTCTCACCTCTGAAATATCCATGCTCATTGCATTTACGGATCATGTTATATCGGTCTTGAGATGTAATTAATCGTTAATATATGTTATCGAAACAAAAGGGAGCTATGATAATAGTTTCGTCAGATTTAATACATACTCATACTATCAGGTTACACAAAGCAGAGAGATTACCTTAGGGGCAAATGCTCCCAATAATACATTTCCAGGGAATAATCATAAACGGGATAGACGAGATCTACTCAAAACTTAGCAAATCCATAAGCAAGGAAGAATTTGTTGAAAAGGTAAATGAGAAAGTAGAACAAATGGGTGGCCTATGTGATGAAAAGACAGCTGCCATGCTTGTGGCACACGACCTGGGGCTGAACGAAACCGGAAGGTCATCACAAAAAATAGCTGACATAAAAAGTGACAGTGGAAACGTAAACTTCATTGCAAAGGTAGTATCTGTTTTCCCCATAAGAGAATTCACACGCAGTGATGGCACAACAGGAAGAGTTGGAAATCTTCTGGTGGCGGATGAAACCGGAAGTGTAAGGATAACACTATGGGATGATAAAGCAGATCTGATCAATCAGGGCTTCATTGAAATAAACCAGAACCTGCAGATAAGCGGTTATGTGAAGGAAGGATATTCAGGCGTTGAAGTTAACATAGGCAACAACGGGGTACTATCCCAAACAGATGAAGAAGTACAGGTCAAAAATCCTTCAACTAAGATATCAGACATCAAAGATGGCATGGGAAGTATTAACGTCGTTGGAAGATTGCTTGATATTTCGGATGTCCGCACCTTTAACAAGAAAGATGGATCAAAAGGCCGTGTAGGCAATATAACTATTGGCGATGATACTGGTAAAATAAGGATAACACTGTGGGATGACAAGACAGACAAAATGACAGAACTTCTTCCCGGAGATGCAATAGAGATCATCAACGGTTATGCACGGGCGAACAATTTCAACCAGCAGGTAGAGATACAGATCGGAAACCATGGGCTAATAAAGAAGACCGAAACTTCTGTCAAGTACCAGGAAAATTTCACTGCCATTGCAGATATCGTACCTGGAGAATCTTATTCCATACAGGGTTCTGTGTCAGGATTGGGAGAAATAAGGGAGTTCAACAGGGACGATGGTACGGTAAACATGGTCTCAAATATATATGTTTCCGATGACACGGGCAGAATAAGGGTGGCCTTGTGGGCTGACCACGCATTGCTGGTAGATGAACTTGATATCGATACACCTGTACAGATCATAGATGCTTATGCAAAATCAGGTTTTAATGAAGACGTTGAACTCAGTGCAGGAAACCGGACACGGATAATCATCAACCCCTGATGAACTTTAGAAATGCAATAAACATTCCTGCCACTATTCTTTTAGTATATATTCTACGAACATCTATATATACAATTAATAATAACATTCATTTGTGGGCAATCACTTTCCTTAAAAATAACAGGAGCGTGTTATGCAATGGTTTTGGGTGCGCAATGGGACCTTGAAACTGACACATCTATTAATGAGATCCGTAAGGAGATGTCAGTCCGGGAAGTAATGACCAGCAATGTAGTCGTTGCAAATATCAATTCTAGTGTTCTTGAAATTGCCCGGGAGATGATTCGCCAGAAAGTAGGCAGTGTGATCATCACTGAAGATGATGATCCTGTGGGAATAATAACAGAGGCAGACATCATCAGCAAAGTGGTGGTCAATAATATTGTGCCAAGTACAGTTGTGGCAGGTAAGATCATGTCTTCTCCCATCATAGCAACAAAACCATCAACAAACGTCATAGAAGCTGCAGAACAGATGACCAGATGCAACATCCGCAGGCTTGCAGTGATAGATGGTGATAGAATGGTGGGTATCATCACAGACAGGGATATACTTACAATATCACCTGGTCTCAACACTATTCTTGAAAGCCTGATCGAACTGCATCGGGACGAGAGTAATTTTGTGGAAGAATCAGGGATAGAAAGAGGAATATGCCAGAGATGCGGTGCATATACAGACCTTACCCTGATGAACGGACTTATGCTCTGTGAAGACTGCAAAGAAGAAGAAGGCTATTACGATTAGCCGTGTATCATTGACCTGTCCATTCTAAATGGAGGATATCTATGACAGTAGAGAGGATAATGTCAAAGAATCCCTTATATGTGAAAGAGACCGACCTTATGACCCATGCACGTCAAGTTATGCGTGACCATTTTTTGAGAGGTGTACCTGTAGTTGACGATTCCATGAAAGTGAGTGGAATACTTACAGACGGAGATGTACTTAAAATAAGAGCCACCAAGTCCAATGTGACAGTGGAAGGATATGTAAAGGAAACACCAATGATCACACCTGAAATGGAAATATTGAAAGCTGCACGCTTAATGCTTGATGCGGCTCAACATAGAGTTCCTGTGGTATCAGGTGTTGACAGACAGTTAGTAGGGATCATAAGCGATGCAGATATACTGGCAACCATCAAGCCAACAAAAAAGTCTCCTCTGTACATTGAAGAGATCATGATGACAGATGTGACGACCTGCTATCCGGACGACAGTATAACCAAGGTGTGGCATCAAATGCTTGAGCACGATTATACTGGAATACCTGTGGTATCACATACCAATGAAACTATTGGAATGGTGACAAGAAGAGATATCATAAAAGCAGGTTATGCAAGAGTGGGAGAAGTTGATGGACGGAGTGCAAAAGCCGGTGATGCACCGAAAGTGGAAAAGGTTATGTCCACTCCTATGTACACTTTACCCCCGGAGGCTTCAGTGAAAGAGGCCATTGATAAGATCCTGCAATATGACATTGGCAGGATAGCCGTAGCCAGCAATAAGAAGCTTTTGGGCATCGTAAGCAGGTCTGCATTAGTATCTGCCTGCCTTATAGGCACTGGTTTCTGAACTGGTGAAGCTATAATAGAAAAATGAGGGCCTTTACTTTTTGGTCCCTGAAAGCAGTTGAACAGAAGAATATTTTATGTGCCGGTGGTTTAATTGACAAAAAAAAGAACAGATATGGTCACAGCAGACAGATCGAAGTTCCAGAACAATATGGAATACCAGGGCAATCATAAAAAGGACCCAGGTATGATCAGCAGTACAAGTACTATGGATGTAGCACCTGTTGAGTTCAAGGCGAAAGCTGCAGAAAAGAAAGGTGACATGAGTGTTGTGGCCAAGAAAGACGTGATAACTCTTCCTCCCACGACAACGATCATGGGTGCTATAAAAACGATGACCAATAAAGGTTTTAGAAGAGTGCCGATCGCAGACGCAGGTACAAAACGCCTTGAAGGGATCATCACCTCAATGGATATTGTAAACTTCCTTGGAGGCGGTTCAAAGAACCTGCTTGTAGAAAAATACTATAAAGGAAACCTCCTGGCAGCTATCAATGCTGACGTGAGCGAGATTATGCAACGTGATGTAGCCTTTCTTACATCCAAAGCAAGTATTTCCGATGCAGTGGAGATGATGATCCAGAGAAATACAGGAGGATTGCCTGTAGTTGACGAAGATAACAGAGTATGTGCTATATTCACGGAAAGGGATTTCCTGAATCTTATGGCAGATACCATTGATTATGATTCTATCAGGAACTACATGAGCACAAAAGTGAAAACTGTACCGTTCGATACTACTATAGAGGATGCAGCAAAGATAATGGTCAGTAGGGGCTTCAGACGATTGCCTATTGCAAAAGATGGCATATTGATAGGTATCGTTACAGCATCCAACATTATGAATTTCCTGGGGAGCGGAAAAGCCTTTGAAAAGATCGTAACAGGTAATTTCCATGAGGCTTTCAGCGAACCAATAACCTCACTTATTAACAAAGATGTCGTATGGGCCTCACCTGAGATGGACCTGGGAGATGCTGCAAGATTGATGATAGAGAAGAGAGTAGGTTCTCTGCCAGTAATTGATAATGATGTCCTCTGCGGTATAATTACTGAAAGAGACTTCCTGAGAGCCGTCTATTGAACAGACGAAGAACAGCTAGTGATTAAAAAATGACTATTGGAGGAAGTAAATGAACGTTTCAGATATAATGAGCTCTCCGGTTTTCATAATGGGACCCGATGAGCCGGTATCACGTGCAAGGAATCTGATGCTGAAACATAAGATCAGCACAGTTGTTGTAGGTGATGGTGAAAAAATGATGGGCATTATCTCACAGGCTGACCTGAGCAAAAAACTTGCCCAGGCAGAACCTGTCTGGAAAAGGCGCCCTATAGATAAGATCCCTGTAAGCATGGTGATGACAGAAGATCCGATAACTATCTATCCGGAAGCTTCGATCTCCCAAGCCGGGAATCTCATGTTGGAGAACAACATCAACTACCTTGCAGTGATGAAAAAAGGACTTGTTGGCATAGTGACAGGTACAGATATTGTGAGGTATGTCTCCAAACTGGATGAACAGAGGTTCGATAAGAAAGTGCATGAGATCATATCTGATGAACCTGTTCGCGTACACAGACACCATACCATTAACCATGCAATCGAGGAGATGGAGAAGAATAATGTGGATGAGGTTCTAGTTGTCGACGATGCAGAAAAGGTAGTAGGGCTTATATCGGTAAATAACGTTGCCCTGAATATAGTAGCTGATGCCGATGGAAAACTCCCCACAAAGAATATCAAAATGAATAGACGCTCAACATCAGGCGGGCAGAGGGCATACAGATACATAAAAGAGGTCCCTCTGGTCGCTGAAGACATCATGTCAGATATCGGTACTATCGTAAAATGGGATGATTCAGCAGTTGAAGCTGCAAAGCTCATTGTGGAGGAGAACTCAAAAGTCCTGCCTGTAGAAAAGGATAACCTGATCGTTGGAGTTGTCCGAAGGAAGGACTTGATAAGGATAGCGCAGTGACGGAACAAAAACTAATCAAACCGAAGGTGAAAGAGATGGAAGTAAAGGACATAATGGCAGAACCACCAACTATCAGTAAATCAGATACGCTTTCCCATGCACTTGATATTATGGAAAAGAAAGAAATGCGCCGGTTCCTTGTGAAAAATGAAGATAAGGTAGTTGGTATCCTTACTATGAGAAACCTCACAAGAGAGCTTGGTACCAGAAAGAAGGGAAGCATGCCTGCATCTTCACTGCATGTAGCCACAGCTGTCTCTGACAATTTTGTGAAGGTTTTTCCGGATGTAAAAGTAAAGGATGCTGTCACCCTGATCGACAAGAACCAGGGAGTTATCATTGTCTGCAAGGATGAGAATGTAATGGGCTGGGTGACACCTGCAGAACTCCTGAAAACTAACAACTTCAATGGCTTTGCCGGGGAATTCATGCAGAGAGAACCTGTGATAGGAAGTCCTGGCGACCGTGTGAGCCATATCAGGCGTCTGATGCTGGATAAAAACGTCGGGAGGATCCCTATCATAGAGAATGGTAAACTGGTAGGAATAGTCACCGAAAAAGATGTTGTAAAGGCAATGAGAGCTTTCAGGGACATCGTTTCAGGCAATCAGCAGGAGGCCAGGATAAAAAACCTGATAGTTGCAGATATCATGAGGAGGAGTGTGAAAACAGTTAATACGAACACTTCTCTTTCAGATGTTGCAAAGATGATGCTTGAAGAGAACATCGGAGGTCTGCCGGTGATGAACCTTGAAGGCGAGTTCGTCGGATTAATAACCAGAAGGAATCTGGTACACTCAATGGCACAGTGAACATGGAGCATTATCCGCAAACGGAGCTGGACGTTGAAAGTGCTGCATCTTTCCTGGACATTTCTGTGCAAAGGATGCAGGAACTGATGGAAAGAAGAGTGTTGGTACCCAACTGGAACGAGTACCAACACCTATTCCGTTTTGAACATAAGGCTTTACAGATCGATATTGGAAGTGTCCTTGTACAAAAGGGTAACGTATTCAGTCTTATTCGTGGATTTCCAAAGATCAAAAGAGCAATGCTTCTTGGTCCTGCCATCAAACACAATTTCAGTGACATACCTAGGGTGGCGGTAGAAGAAAAAATGAATGGATATAATGTAAGGGTGATATTGCTGGACGGGAAGCTTGTAGCTCTTACCCGCAGCGGTCATGTGTGCCCTTATTCTTCAGAGAAAGCTAATGATCTACTAGACCACGATTTTTTCACTGAGAATCCCCAATTTGTGGTATATGGGGAAATGGTGGGTCCTGATAACCCTTATGTACCCAAGAAAATATATGATATTGGATCTTTGGAGTTCTTTGTTTTTGACATAAGGCAGAAAAACACGGGTTTACCCTTACCATTGCATGAGCGCAGGAGCCTTGCTGAAAAATACAGCTTCAGACAGGTTAGACTTTTCGGAGAATTCGATATCCAGGAAGCTCCTGATGTGGTGCGCCATATTATTCAGGATATTGGAAGAAAAGGCCATGAAGGAGTGGTGATCAAGGACCCCAAGATGG
>NZ_JBFXHJ010000073.1:0-11527 GCF_050177135.1 Methanomethylovorans sp. | reverse complement strand
CTATATGCATGGGATCAAAAAGGATATGCACTTAATGCACTGGGAAGATATGAGGAAGCACTGCAGGCATGTGATAAAGCCATAGAGATAGACCCGAACTATCTATATGCATGGTCTCACAAGGGTTTTGCTCTTTATGGACTGGGCAGATATGACGAAGCACTACAGGCATATGATAAGTGTATAGAACTTGATCCTCTGAATGCTTTATCTTGGTATAACAAAGGTGTCATTCTTGAAGCACTTGGCAGATATGACGAAGCTCAAGTGTGCTATGATAAGGCTGAAGAACTGGGGCTGTACATTGAAGATGTGAGATATTACACATTAAACCTTGAAGGCTCTGAACATCACACGTTGAAGATTTTAAATAGCCCACAGCGCAGTTAAATTAGAGGCCATAACCATCTATGGCCTTTTTTTCTCTTTAAAATAGAACGTGTTCTTCACCCGCCGTAAACAACCCGTATTACCTGTAGTTCGTCCTTATTGCATAAGATCGTATCTTCGGGAATGATCTGCTCGTTCATGACCACGATCACTGAACTTTGGTTGATCCCCAGTTGATGCAGCAGGCTATCCACCCTTGCAGAACTTATCTCGATCTCTTCTGTTGCACCTGAAGGTAATCTGACTTTCATGCTCTTACTTTCTTTTTGATTAATGCTTCTTTGGCTGTGTGCATCGTCCCAGCAATGTGCTCAGGCTGTCGCTTGAAACAATCCCTACTAGCTGCTTCTTGTCATCAACTACAGGAAGAGCTGAAATGGCTTTTTCTTCCATCAGTTTGGCAACTTTAGCGATCGCTTCTTCCGGGGTTGCAGTAAATACTTGCCTGGAAATGATCTGATCAAGGTCCTGGTATCCGCAGGCAACAGCCTTGGCTATGTCCCAGGAGGTAACGATACCTGCAAGCTGGTCGTCGTTTCCTATCACAGGCAGATGGTTCACTCCACTTTCGATCATGGACCTGGCTGCGTTATGCATGGATGACCTTTCACTAATAGTGGGACTTTCCGTCATCACATCACGGACCAGCAACCTGTCAAGGAACTGGCTGATCATATAGTTCAACTGGCCGGACTCCAGCAAAAAGGCATCATGACCATAGTTAGAGCGTATTTCACAGTACTGCACTTCGATATCATTGGCAGTCAATGCACTTACGATCTCTTCTGACTGATATGGCGGATAAAGCCAGTCAGAAGATACTGATATTACCAGAAATGCGGATCCAGCTTTGGAAAAGCCCGCTGCCAGAGAACCATTGACACTCAGATCAAAATAATCTATGGCTTTAGTGATATACAGATAGGAATTTGCATCGAAACGCCTGGTAAATGACTCTCCCTGATGGTGCAGATAACTTTGGACCTGGAACTCAGTGGAGAAATCATAGCCAATTGCCTCTTTGTTCTGCAGGTTACGGCCAAATTTGTTATGCATCGAATCGTCTGAAAGATAGGTAATATGCCCTATCATCCGCGCAAGTGCCAGACCACGTTCCGGGATAGTACCGTTGGAGTATTCCCCTTTGTTCCACTTTGGATCGGCCATGATAGCCTGCCTGCCTACTTCATTAAAAGCTATCTGCTGAGGAGTTGATCTGGCTGTTGTTGCTATCGCAACGACCTTGCGCACCATTTCCGGATAGGAGACAGACCACTGTAAAGCCTGCATACCACCCATCGATCCTCCTACCACAGCCAGAAGCTGTTGTATACCAAAGTGATCAATAAGACGTTTCTGCAGGTTAACTATGTCAGCAACGGTAATAATAGGAAAAGAAAGACCATATCTTTCTCCGGTTTTCGGGTCAATGGATGCCGGGCCTGTTGTCCCGTTGCAACCTCCGAGGATGTTGGAACAGATAACATAATAATCATCCGTATCCAGTGCCTTTCCCGGACCGATGATCGTATCCCACCATCCTGGCCGGTCCTCTCCTGCATGATACCCGGCAGCATGTGCATTCCCGGAAAACGCATGACAGACAAGGATCGCATTGCTCTTCTCTCTGTTAAGCCTGCCATAGGTTTCATAGGCTACTGTGACAGGACCAAGGGACGCACCACTTTCAAGGACCAGCGGCTCATCAAATGTCAGGTGTTCTGTGCTTGTTGTACCGACCGATCTGTGCATGCTCACACCTTTTCAAGGGCCTGCTCAAGGTCTGCGATGATATCTTCAATGTCCTCAATACCTATGGAGAGCCGTATATAATCCGGTGTGACACCGGTAGCTATCTGTTCTTCCGGGGTCAGCTGCTGATGGGTGGTGGTAGCCGGATGGATGACAAGGCTTTTGGAATCACCAATGTTAGCAAGATGTGAGAACAGCTTAAGCTGGTCGATGAAACTTTTTCCAGCTTCTGCACCACCCTTTACACCAAATCCCATGAGTGCACCATAACCACCTTTGAGATACCTGGATGCAAGTTCATGGCTTGGATGGTCCGGTAAACCCGGATAGTTCACCCATGACACTTTTGGATGACCCGATAGATACTCTGCCACTTTTGATGCATTCTCCGAGTGTCGTTGTATCCTCAGGTGCAGTGTCTCAAGCCCCTGCAGCAACAGGAAAGAATTGAATGGCGAAATGGCAGCACCTGTATCCCTGAGCAGCTGCAGCCTTACTTTGAATATGAAAGCGACATTACCAAGCCCGGGGAAACTGGAGAAGGTGTCCCAGTACCTAAGACCATGATAACTGGGATCGGGTTCCGTTAGTTCCGGGAATTTGCCATTGTTCCAGGCAAATTTGCCGGAATCCACGATCGAACCACCGATGGAAGTTCCGTGCCCTCCTATGAACTTTGTCGCGGAGTGTACAACGATATCAGCCCCATGCTCAATGGGCCGCACAAGTCCCACAGCAGTTGTATTATCCACAACAAGTGGCACTCCGGCCTCGTGGGCAATGTCTGCAACTGCCCTGAAATCAGGGATATCCAGCTTTGGATTGCCTACGGACTCAATGTAGATGGCTCTTGTTTTTTCTGTAATGGCATGCCTAAAGGCTTCATTATCGCTGGAATCCACAAAGACAGCTTTCCTTCCCAGTTTAGGGAAAGTGTAGTTGAGAAGTTCGTATGTACCTCCGTAAAGATTATTACCGGATACTACCTCATCGCCTGGCTGAGTGATAGCTAGCAGAGCATAGGTTATAGCCGCTGAGCCGGATGCAACGGCAAGTGCACCTGTGCCGCCTTCGATGGCAGCGATGCGCTGTTCTAACACATCCGTTGTTGGATTCATGATACGTGTGTATATGTTGCCAAGTTCCTTGAGGGAGAAAAGGTTAGCAGCATGATCACTGTCCCTAAATACGTATGATGTTGTCTGGTATATTGGTACAGCACGTGCTCCTGTCGTCGTATCTGGTTTCTGTCCGGCATGCAGTGCAAGTGTTCCTAACCTGTAATTTTGTGTTGTCATAATTAACCCCTTTTGACCTGAAGTTCGTATTTTTCAGCTATATCCTGGAATGTTTCTGTAAGATAACGGACCTTTTCCCATGAAAGTCCGTATGTGTTCAGTTTCCATACACGGGTAGCTCCCGCGAATTCCCCGATTATGCCTCTGCCCGAAAGTTCATCCGAAAGGAAAAATCCTCTGCGTTTATGATGCTGAGCCACAGTATCAAAGCTGTGCGTGGTATCAACCTTGGACAGTGTATGCTTACGAGGGTACTCGGAAGCTACGTTGCTGCCTTCGATGGAAAGTAAGCCATCGATGAAGTAATTTGATTTCTTTAGTTCTTCTTCCCAGCGGTTCACCCTTTCCTTTACGGCAGGAAAAGATGCCATCATGCCCAGCAATGTCGAGCCCATCAACGTACAGCCAAGCATCTCGACCTCCTTTACACCGAACTTGCGCTGGGTGATATCGCCCACCATCTGTGTGGTACGGAATATCCTGGGTGCCCATTCACTGGTCGTTGCCAGCACGCCGGATGGTGCAGGTGATGCCATACTTTTGTGGCCCGAACCTACCACGAAATCCGCGCCTATCTCTTTTCCATCAACCGGCATGACCCCTACGGTATATGCTCCGTTGTACAGGAAAGGAATATCATACTGATGAGCAACTTTTGCTATACCTTTCACATCGTGTTCATTAGCGTACTGGTAATCGAAGTGGTCCATCATCACCAATACAGGCAGTTTGCCGGTCTCTCTTTTCACCGACTCGATCTTCTCTGCAGTAGCATCTGCCGTCACAAGGCTTTGCTCATTAAGAGGAACTTCTCTTACTGTTCCTCCTGCTTCCTCCACTGCCAGGAACTCAGTGTAGTGGGCCAGAGCCGAAACTATCACCGTATCCCCTTTGCCTACCAGAGTGGATGCAACAGCCTGGAAACCGCGCCTTGCACCCGGCACTACACGTGCATCGTCCATGTTCAGG
The DNA here is from genome assembly GCF_050177135.1 of Methanomethylovorans sp. Lineage (NCBI taxonomy): Archaea > Methanobacteriati > Methanobacteriota > Methanomicrobia > Methanosarcinales > Methanosarcinaceae > Methanomethylovorans > Methanomethylovorans sp. The sequence goes on along the minus strand of NZ_JBFXHJ010000073.1, from coordinate 7,118 downwards.
AAACTGGCAAGCTGCTCATGGAAAGGAGCAATTGGCGGATTGCTAATCTTGTCCAGCCTGAAAGGTTTGCGGCAGGAGTCACAGGTGGAATAACCGTCCCCGTAGGCTATCAATGCCTTGCGTGCTTCCGGAGTAAGCCTGCCAGCTGCCTGGATCGGCTGGATATTGATGTATGTTTCCTCACGGGACCGTATGTCAATTGTCCCGGCTATTTTCCTGACATGGGGAGTGCCTGTACCGGCTTCAAGATCATCTAATATCTTCCTTACTTTGCTGACACCTTCACGGATAATACGTTCATCTTCCTGACCTGTGATATTGGGAAGGCGCTGCCTGAGTGTTTCCCTGATATCCTCAAGGGCGAATAAAGCCTCAAATGTTTTCTGTGTGCGTATATCCATACTTATCATCCAATTGACTGCCATTGGTCGACTTAACCAAAGCTGAGACCCGGATTCGAACCGGGATGAAATGGATCTGCAGTCCATTGCGTAGCCGTTCCGCCATCTCAGCAAACAAGTTAATTCACAATTGTGAAGTAACAATCGTAAAACACAATGTTTGTATTTAAAGATATCGCAATGGCGCGGAATATTATTCTGTCCCATCAAAACAGCACAATACCGAACAAGAAATGCATACAGAAAAAATTAGCTCAGTAGAAAACTCTCTTTCAAGGAACTAATTAAATTGGCATTTTAAGAAAAGTGTCTGCATATCACTCTATAACAATCCTTTCAGACAAATGAGACTGATAATAATAGCTTCTATTTATCCCAAGAATTATAATGCTTATAAACCATTTATTTTGAATGCTCATGTTAGGGAAAAGGTCTGGATTTAAGCATCCAGGACCTTGCAAACTTACCCCCTGTTTATGATAAAAAGAGTATATCCTACATAGATTGCCAAGAAAATCAAGGCTTCCCATCTCTCAAATTTATGCTTCTTTCCGGTAAACATGAAGACAAAGAACAGCAATGTTGCAATTGCTAGAATAATTAAGTCTACGTTAATACCAATTGGCACCTTTAGAGGAGATATTATTGAAGAAGCTCCCATGATGAAAAATATATTGAAAATATTCGAGCCAAGAATATTTCCGACAGAGATGTCCATCTCCTTTTTGAGTGCTGCCGCAACCGATGTAACTAACTCTGGGAGTGATGTTCCTGCAGCAACGATTGTTGAAGATATGAGGAACTCGCTTATTCCCATTTGCCTTGCAATCGACACAGCACCATCCACAGTCAATTTTCCTCCTATTACTAAAAAGATAAATCCGACGATTAGAATAAATGAAATTTTTGTGATGGAATGTTCCTTAATATGATCAGATGATTCATTTGCATCATTTTTGATAGTTTCAAATATATAATAAAGAAACATTGAAAAGAAAAAAAGTAATATTATCCCATCTGCTCTCGTAAGGATATTTTCTGAATCATTGGCCAGCATTATTTTGTTTGACATGGTTGTCAGAACAAGGACAGCAAGTAAAGCAAAAGGTATCTCTTTCCAAACGGTTGGCTTTTGCACAGTTACAGGAGCTATTACTCCAGTCACACCAAGAATTAGCAGTAGGTTGATTATATTGCTTCCAACGATATTACCAAATGCTACATCACTGTTACCTTGAATGGAAGCAAAGACATTAACGACGAGTTCAGGCATGGAAGTTCCAAATGCAACAACAGTCAATCCGATTACCAATGAGGATATTCCAAGATGCTTAGCAAGAGATGATGCACCTTCGACGAACCAGTTTGCCCCCTGATATAACAATGCAAGACCTATCAGAATAAATATGTAATCGATCATGGCTTTATATAATATATATCAACGATTATAAAATCATCGTATCACCTATTAAAGAAGTATATTTGTGTTATGGATATTGGAGATGTAGTGGGTGCTAGTTGAAATTAGATATAATTAAGATAATTTCGATAATCATATCTCTCAGTGTTACTCTTTAATAAAATACAAATATGAACTTCGTAAATAAAGGATACTCACAACATTGAGCGAGTAAGTTCGAATGCGAGTTATAAAGATTATGCATTCTACTTTATATGCCTATAGCACAGAAATTTGAATGAACAATGCCACAATAAACACTCAGGTGCTGTCTACGATGGGAGAGAAAGTAGGCAGATAATTTCTGATATAGGGCCTGTTCATGATCATGGATGGTTTCGGGTATCATATACCCTCATTTCTGTCTCCGATAGCAACATTCTTCATAGTGGGTCATTTCTTTTATAAATCAAAGAAGCAGCTCACTACTGCAGAAATTGGTTCCAGTTATTTGTTAAAAAAAGAGTAAAAGCAAAAACCTGACAGAAGTTTCATAAATAGAAAAGAGAGTGGTGCAAGACTGACTGAAAACAGGTCAGCCCTGTTGCCTGCGATGGAAAGCATACATCTGGACCTTCTTCATCTTTGCGAGGTTAAGGATCCTTTGCATCTCCCCATCTTCGATCACCCTTGCGTCTATATAACCACAGTCTGCAGCTTCATTGAATATTTCATATCCCATAGATGAGCGGGTAAGTACAGAGGTATAGCCATCCGGAGTCCCCACACCTCCAAAAGAGATATCAGTGTTCTCAGAAGCCATATCCGTACAGTATTTGCATGAACTGCTGCGGCAATTGTCAAGCTCCTGCAGGTCAAAGCTTTCCTTTCCTGCTGCCGTAGTGACCTCGAACCGTCCTTTCCTGATCTTCATAGCTTCGATATCTCCAAGGCGCATGTTCTTTCCTTCGATGAACTGCTTCAGCCCTCCGTAATCAAAACTGTCCATGCAGAACAGACCCAGCTTGAGTATCCTTGCCCGCATGAACATGTGCAGAAAACCACGGGAGCTTCTTTGCATCTTGTGTACGGCATCTATGTTGCAGCTTGGACCTACAAAGGCAATACTGTTCATACCCTGTCGGATCGCGCTCATCAGGGCATCCATGGTCATACTGTGGCTGTAGATACTACCCGAGGACTGCAATAGGTCCTCATATGTCCTTGCCACCATAGGTACGGGTTTCCATGGCTCTTCATCGGAGCTTGCAGTAACGATAGCACAGTCGATAAGGCCTTCCTCAAGACCATATGCAAGCATAGCAGTGACCACACCACCATCCTGTCCCCTGATCTCCTTAAGATTGGACTTTGCAGCATATGCCTGTCGGAGACAGCCTATTAGACCTTCTTCTGTGGTAATGGTCCTCGGACACTGGTTGTAGCATACACCGCATGCCGTGCATTTGCCCGTTAGCTTTGGCTGCCCCTCCTCTAAAGAAATGGATTCACATATGGAAGCACAGGCACCACACATAGTGCAGATACCAGGTTTGATAATATCATTGCGGAGCTTTGCAAAAGATATCTTCTCGCTCTCTTGCAGAGAGCGCTTAAGACGGATAGCGTTCCTTTCAACTCTATCCATGGATCTGTTACAGGAAACCGGAGTCATATTATATTCTATTCTGCGACGTTCTCTTATAATATCTATGTCCCTGAGAGGGGAGGGTTTACATTCGGCGCTTGTCAGCATCTTATTCACCTGCATGATGATGCCTGATGTTTTTGTATCAGCGAGATCTGCAAGTGTATGATAGAATTTTTATTATTTAATCTTAATTTTAATTAAAAACAATTTTAATTAAAAATCATTCGGTATTCAGAACATATCAGAGGGCCCATGGATATTCCATGCCTTCTCTTCCACTTTTCGTATGACATCCTTGAGTGGTAAATTTAATTCTTTAGCAACTCGCTTGCAGTCTTCATATTCTGCAGAAATATGCAGGATCTCACCATTGTGGTCCTCAGCTATTTTCACAGGTATGTCGTATGTTTTTCCCCATATAACGACTCTTACACTGTCCATGCGCCTGTCGGCCGTATAGCGGTGTTTGGTTGGGATCACACGAATTCCCAGAGTACCAGTTTCCCTCATGATCTCCCTTGCGATGGCAGCACTGTGTTCGGGTCTTGTAATTACTTTAATAATATGTCCGGTGCGACCTTTTTTCATGGTCGCGGGGACAATAGCAACATCTTTTGCCCCTATTGACAGCAATTTTTCGAACAGGTTACCCAGCACTTCCCCGGTCACATCATCCACATTTGTTTCCAGCACCTCGATGGAATCTCTGGATAGGTCATCCTCCGTATCTATAAGAGTACCGCGCAGCACATTGGGATCTTCTGTATCGGCATCTCCTGCGCCGTACCCTACGGAGAGAACCTTGCCCTTCGGATAGTTCTCGACCGGTCTGGCGAAATGACCCAGGATGGCAGCCCCTGTAGGTGTAAGAAGTTCCCTGTTTCCAGAACCATAGAAAGACAGACCTGTGAGTTGCAGGATCTCAAGGGTGGCAGGAGCCGGCACAGGCATGGAACCATGGGCAGCTTTAACCCTGCCTCCTCCAACATTAATGGGCAGGCAGTATATTCCATCAGCATCGATCTCATGCATCGCAAAACAGGAACCTATGACATCAGCTAAAGCATCGTTCTGGCCTACCTCATGAAAGTGCAGTTCTTCAAGGGATTTACCATGTACTTTTGACTCAGCTTTGGCCATGAGCTCGAAAACTGCCAGAGCACTGTGTTCAACCTTAGAAGGAAGATCGGCATTCCTCACAATCTTCACCAATTCGTCATAGTGGCGTGCATGTTCTTCATGGTCTACGTCTATATGCACATCCACTGCACAAATACCGTTTTTGTTCGCTTTTCCTATCCTTACTGATACATCCACTGCCGACTCTAGTACCTTTCGTACTTTTTCTCCGTCAGCTCCCAGAGAGATAAGGGTTCCAAGGATCATATCTCCGGAAGCACCTGAATACGCATCAAAGATGATAGACCTCATGCTTGTTTCTCCTCGTTTTTGCCTTCACGAGCTCTGGCAACATTATTGGCTATACGTGCGGCAAAAGCTCCTGCAACGAATCCTGCATCGATGTTCACGACCGCAAGCACAGAACATGACTGCAACATGGAAAGCAGCGCAGCTTCACCTTTTGCCCCTGCTCCGTAACCTGTGGATACAGGTACACCGATCACGGGTACATCCACCAGACCCGACACAACTGTAGGTAATGTGCCTTCCCTGCCAGCAGCCACCACTATGGAATCCGGCTTATGTGACTGAAGCTTGAGCATCTCACCTACAAGCCTGTGAAAACCTGCGACTCCCACATCATAGATAGCAATGGTCTCACACCCCATTTCCGAAGCCACTATGCGGGCCTCTTCAGCAACCGTGATATCAGCAGTGCCCGCAGAAATTATTGCTACCACCCCACCAGTTCTGGGTACAGATGTGTCATTGTGCACCACTACTATCTTTTTGTATTTTCCCCATTCCAGCTGTTCAGGTCTGAAGGCATCTTCGATGAGCTTCACGTTAATTTCATTAAGACGTGTTACAAGCACCCTGCCACATGCATCCACATGGGCTTGCGCTATTCTGACCACATCTTCGGGTTCCTTGCCTTCTGCAAGGATAGCTTCCATAACCCCGGTGCGCTGGCTGCGACAGACATCTATCTTCGCAATATCGGAAACAGGCACATAACCCATGCCGCGTATAAGAGATTCAGCAGCATCCAGGTCCGTTTCATTGTTCTTTATTTTAAGCAGGATATCTCTGAGGTCCATATTCACGTTCTGATATTGATGTAAAAGTTTAAGATGCTTTCCCAGTCATAATGTACAAAGCATTTCCCAGGACAAAAATAAAAAAAGATGTTCCTGCTGATGAGAATTAGTAGAAAAAGATAGTATTCCTTACAATATATGTTCAAAAAAGTGATGTGATCCTCCACCCGATCTCACATTACCTGTTGTTGAACTGAGCATAGACTACTGCTGCGGCGATTATACAGCCGTATACTCCTAGCTTAATTGTCTTGGTTATCATTTATAACACCTCTCGTTTTTCATAAATGATTTTTATCATACCACTATTACAACGATCAATCCAATGTTTCTTTTTGTTCGGTCGCCACCTTATGGCTCCTGTACAAGCTATCCTTTGTTGTTTCATTATATAAATATATCTAGAATACTATAAATATAAATTATCATTATGATGAGATCTAATATGAAATTTTGAACTCCATCCACAAACAAGTGAAAGTAAAACGTATATACCCTAAAGGCCGTATGCATTAACATGAGAAAAGGGGCAATGATCCTTCTGTTGATTATTTCGCTCACTGCAAATCTCTACCTGCTGGCAGTACAGCAACCTGTGAAAGATGAGCAGGTACAACTGTTGCAGGAGCGGATCAATTCCCTCGAAGCAGAAAATGAGGTACTGGATGCACGAATAGGTCAGGATAATGTTTCTCTCCAGTCATATGCTTCTCAAGTTGTTTTTTACCGGCAGCAGGTGAACGAGCTTAGAGCCAGCATGGGCCTTTCAGCGGATGGATATGAAGGAAGTGCCAGCCTGCAGGCCCCTGCTGTGTACCAGAGTGTTGAAGAGGTCATTGATGGACCTTTCATCAGGCAGATAGTAACCGAAAAAGGATCAATGATGAACATATCCGTTGAGGTCGATCCGGGAAAGGGCAGAGTACTGGTGGAAACTAAACCTCTCATGGGAGTAGTGTTCCAGGATGCAGCCAATACTGCTGTTTTCGTGGCACAGAATATCACAGGTGCAAATCTGATGGTCAGTGATACCATATTCAGTATAACTGCACCTGGTGAAGTACCGGCAGTAGATGGGCCCAGTGCCGGCGCACTGATGACATTGATCATGATCTCAGCAATTAATAATGAGCAATTGAACGATAGTATCACTTTGACCGGTACGATCGATCAATATGGTCATATAGGTGAGATAGGGGGTGTGCTGGAAAAAGCCCAGGCAGCAAAAGATGACGACAAGCAACTGCTTCTGCTGCCACGGGAAAACAGCCGACTTGTGCAATATACTTATGCCGAGAAGAACATAGGTGGCTTTTCCATAATCGAAGGGAGGCCAGTGATCATTGATGCCAAACCATACATTGAAGAGAATATCGGGATCCGTGTGGAATATGGGGATTCCATAGAAGATGTAATGTATTATGCTTTTGATGGTTCAATGAGCT
>NZ_JBFXHJ010000072.1:0-11532 GCF_050177135.1 Methanomethylovorans sp. | reverse complement strand
AGCAGTGCCTGTTTACGACAGATCTATACAGGAAGAACTTAAGCAATTCATGGAGATCCAGTTTGCCGATAATACCAAAGCTCGTATTATTAATAAAGAGCAGGACAACAAATATGTAAAGAGAAAACGGTCAAGCAAAATAAGGCGTGCGCAGGATGATCTGTACAAACTGTTCTCTGACAAAGCATCCGGAAAAGGTGGTATGGAGTGAAATTCGCTGCCATAGACGTAGGTTCCAATGCCGTGAGGCTTTTGCTTGCAAAGGTAGAAGAAGAAAGTGTTCGTCCCGTATATGAGAAAGTTGCCCTTTTCAGAATGCCTATCCGTCTGGGAGAAGATGCGTTCCCCCACAAAAGAATATCCGAAGAAAAGACCCAGCAGCTTGTTAAGACCATGGTTGGTTTCAAGTATCTGATGGATGCCTTTGAGCCTGCGGACTATATGGCATGTGCTACCTCAGCTATGCGTGAGGCCAGTAACAACAGGGAAATAGTTGACCTTATCAATAGGGAAAGCGGTATCGATCTATCGATAATTAGTGGAAAAAGAGAAGCTGAGATCATTTATTATAACCATGTGGAAAGACTGGCTGAGAATGAAAACAATTTATGCCACATGTACGTGGATGTTGGAGGCGGCAGCACTGAAATACTCGTCTTTGATGACAATAAAATAATGGAATCCCGGTCTTTTGATATTGGAAGCATACGCATACATGAAGGACTTGTGACCCGAAGGGAGTGGGAAGACATGAAACTATGGGTGAAGCATGTTTCTTCCCGCTATCACCCAATATCAGCAGTGGGAAGCGGAGGAAATATTAATTTTCTTTTCAGTGTCTCCAAAACAAAGGAAGGAACGCCTCTTGAATACGGTAAACTGAAAAAGCTGCATACTTATATCCGTTCATTCCCTATTGAACAGCGCATATCGGAACTGGGTATAAGGCCTGACAGGGCAGATGTGATAGTCCCTGCAGCGAAAATATACCTATCTGTGATGAAATGGAGCGAGATCTCGGAAATGTTCGTGCCACAAATGGGACTTGCCGATGGAATCATACATGTGTTGTACAGCAAACACAAGCAGACCTTTGTGTGATAATAAAAAAAGTGTGCCTCAGGACTCATAGGGTTCATCACTTTTCAGAAAACAAGCTCATCACAGGCACACATTACACATTATTGATCAATTGCATCCTTGATCTCTTTTGCTATCTCAATAGCTGCTTGTTTTGGATCATCGGCCAGATAGATGCTCCTGCCGACAATTACCCAGTCTGCTCCTGCTCTTATAGTGTCAGCAGCATTTCCACCCTGTGCACCAACACCAGGAGATATGATAGCCATATCATCCCCTATTATACTGCGGATCATTTTTACACGTTCCGGGCGCGTAGCCGGTGCAACAACTCCCGCGACATTTGCATTTGATGCCATCTGCGCCATATCCTCTGCGACCCTTTGCATGAAATCAAGAGCTCCGGGATGGCTCATCTCAGTAACTACATATATTTCAGTTCCATGTTCTTCGGCAACTTCCACACACATATTAAGGCTGTCAGAACCGGTAAAAGCATGCACGATCACTGCATCTGCTCCTGCCCTGAACACTTCCTCACAGATCAGACGATCTGTATTAGGTATATCAGCTACTTTGAAGTCTGCTATCACAGGTACCATCTCTGCAATTTCACCTATGATGTCTTTTCCTGTTGCCAGGACAAGAGGATATCCTATCTTGATAGCATCCACATGGCCTTTTACGCTCTGGGCTATTTTAAGTGCCTGCTGCCTGTCCGTAACATCCAGGGCAAGTATTAATCGTGTATCCTTAATCAACTACATCACTTCCTGATATGTTATTTATTATCCTTAGCCAGCCTGCTCCTTACAGCTGCCACAAGCAGAGGCAGAGTAATGGTCGCATCAGAGTGGACCGTGACCGAGCGGGCACTTTCACTTACCTTGCCCCACGAACGTGCTTCGTCAAGTGTGGCACCGCTCAAACCCCCGGTTTGAGGAGTGTCCATAGTAAGCTGTATAGCATATTCGAATTCCTGATGTGTCACGAGCATGGACTGGAAAATGTAGTTCTTGGGAACTCCACCGCCGACCAGCAATGCACCCGGGTTCTTTGCTTCATAGCAGATATCGATGATCTCCCTCATATCAGCGAATGCATCGACATTAAGAGTATGCATCTGTTTGTACAGCCAGGCTTGCAGCCCTATCATGGAATCCTGGATGGCAGGGCAATACACAGGCACGTTCATATCCGCAGCAGTACGTAATATGGAATTCTTATCATCGATGTTATTACCGATGTGTGTCATGAATTCCCTGATGGATATGGTCTTGTCACCGATATCGGAGAAGATGGACTGCATCTTCTCTTCAAGATCCGTGAAATGGTGCTCAGGCAGGAACACATCGTAGATACGGTTGATCTCCTGATGCTTGAGTTCCACATCATCGGTTTGCTCGGTACCTTTGTAATGGTGCAGACCCATGGATTCCACTACCTCGTGCACCATATTTGCTCCTGTGGTGACAAGTACATCAATGTAACCATCCCTGATGAGGTCGGCTACTATGGCGCGCATGCCTGCTGGCACCATGGCTCCGGCAAGTCCGAAGAAACTGGTGCTCTTGTTGCTTAACATCTCATGATATATATCTACTGCATCGGCTATCCGGCCTGCTCCGAAAGCACAGCCATCCAGCGCATGTATCAGTTCGTCCACGCCCATGCCGGCGGTGATCCTGGCCTGGTTAATAGGACACTGAAGACTTTCTTCCATTGAATGATGAACCATTTAAAAGCCCTTCTTTTTGTACGTTTACAGCATTCATGTGTTTTAAGGTTTCTTCATATCTACTTTACCTGCACAATTTAAAATGCATTACTGCCATATTCAAAGTAAAATCCATCCTATGTACGAATGACAATTAAGATCGAACCCATATTCAATGAGCCTGCACTTGTTGTAGAAAATGAAGCAAGGTCCCTGATAATAGCGGATATACATCTGGGAATAGAGTGGGACCTCTATACCAGTGGTTTTTCCATACCCAGCCGCATGCAAAAGGGACTTGATCGCATTCTGGAATATATAGGATCTGTAAAACCAGAGAGGATAATACTGCTGGGAGACGTCAAACACAATGTTCCTCAGATCTCCTGGCAGGAAAGAGATGAACTTCCATATTTCTTAGGAGCCCTGGCAGAGCATGCACATGTGGATATCCTTCCTGGTAACCATGATGCAGGTATAGAGTTCCTCCTTCCTGAAAGAAAGGATGTGCAGTTGCATTCTTCCAGAGGTACTGTAATAGATGGTGTAGGCTACTTCCACGGCCATACCTGGCCAGCTCCCGAACTGCTTGAAACCGAGTATATCATCACAGCCCATAATCATCCCACGATCCGTTTTACTGATCCACTTGGCCATACGGTAGTGGAACCTGCGTGGGTGCGCACCCGGCTGAAAAAAGATGTCTTGCAGGCACATTATAGCAGCCTGGACCTGAAAGAGGTGTGGAAAGACCCAAGGGTATTCATTGTACCATCTTTCAACGAACTGTGCGGAGGCGTTGCATTCAACGAGTCACTGGAAGATGACCTGCTGGGTCCGATATTTTCATCCGGTGGAGTGGAACTTGATAATGCAGAGCTCTACCTGCTGGATGGTACAAAGCTGGGGCTTTTGAAACATGTGCGCAAATTGAATGGTCCGAAAAAGGAGCGTAGGGGAAAGGGTAAGGGACGCAGATGAGCTTTGGGAACTTATTCGATGCTTTTCATCCGAAAATTCAGGAGACTTTGATAGAACTAGGGTTCAAGGCACCTACGGAGCCACAGGAAAAAGCCTTTCCCCATATATTAAAAAGAGAAAATACATTTCTAATAGCTCCCACAGGCTCAGGAAAAACAGAATCAGCAGTGTTGCCGATCTTTAACCACATCCTTGCACGATCCCTGGAAGAGAGGAAAGGCATATCAGCGCTGTACATCACACCTCTGAGGGCATTGAACAGGGACATGCTGTCACGCATACAATGGTGGGGCAAGGAGTTAGGCATTGATGTACAGGTACGCCATGGAGACACTTCACGTAACGAACGTCAGAAACAATCACGCAGGCCACCGGATCTTTTGATCACCACTCCTGAAACCTTACAGGCAATGTTCACAGGCAGGTTGCTGCGGGAAAGCCTGGGATATGTGAAACATGTAGTTGTGGATGAGATCCATGAGCTGGCAGCTTCAAAAAGAGGAGCACAGCTTGCTATAGGTCTTGAAAGGCTGGTAGAGCTTGCAGGTGAGTTCCAGAGAGTGGGTCTTTCTGCCACGGTAGGTAACCCGGAAGAAGTTGCACGTTTCCTGGCAGGATCAGAAAGAAATGTAGTTGTCTTGCAGGTCATCATGTCCAAACTCCTGGAATTCGATGTGGTACGTCCGCAGATAGCAGCAGAGGACATGGAGATATCGCAGATGGTGGGATGTGATATTGAATTTGCTGCACATCTAAGATGCATCCGGGATATCGTAAAAAGGCATGAGTCCACTTTGGTCTTCGTCAATACGAGACAAAGTGCAGAGGCTTTGGCATCGGGTTTCAAGATCATGGGCGAGTCCATTGGAGTGCATCATGGATCCCTGTCTGTGGAAGCGCGTATCGAAGCTGAGGAATCTTTCAAAGCAGGAGACATGAGAGGACTTATATGCACTTCTTCCATGGAACTTGGCATTGATATCGGCAAGGTGGACCATGTTGTGCAGTATGGATCTCCAAGACAGGTTTCTAGGCTTTTGCAAAGGGTCGGACGTGCAGGTCACAGGATACATGAGATCTCCAGGGGAACTATTCTTGCAGTTGGACAGGATGATGTTGCAGAGAGCATGATGATCGTGATGTATGCCCTCGAAGGAAAAGCGGAAGAAATATCAGTGCAGACAGGTGCTCTGGATGTGCTGGCCAATCAGATATCAGGGATGGTACTTGATTTCGGAGAACTTGATATTTCACGCTTGCATGCGATATTTAGAAGAGCGTATCCTTTCCGCGAACTGACCCTGCAGGAACTGGAAAGGGTTGTGGAGCAGGTCACAGAATACAGGCTGGTGTGGAGGGAAGAGGGATCAAGCATACTGGGCAGAAGGCGCAAGAGCTGGCAGTATTATTATGATAACCTCTCCATGATACCCGATGAGAAAAAGTATGAGGTATTCGATATGGTTTCCGGCAGGCCTGTCGGAATGCTGGATGAGGCTTTTGTTGTAACATCTGCAACTCCCGGTGCTGTGTTCATCACAAAAGGTGACATGTGGAGGGTCATAGACATGGACACCGAAAGAGACAGGATAAAAGTAGAACCTGTCAAGGCAAAGGGTGAGATCCCCAGCTGGGTTGGGGAGGAAATACCTGTGCCTTTTGATGTTGCCCAGGCAGTAGGAAGACTTCGTGCTTTCATCAGGAATTCGCTTCTTAACGAGATGGATGAAGAAATAATAGCAGAAGAGCTTATTCTTAAGTATCATGTTGATATGGCAGGTGCTTTAGAGTTGATATCGCTTGTGGCTGAACATGTGACAGCTGGACTCAAAGTCCCGGATGACAAAACCTTGCTTATCGAAAGCGACGATGATGCAGTGATCATTAATGCTTGTTTTGGACATAATACCAATGAAACTTTAGCCAAAGTGCTGACGGCATTGCTTGCAGCACGCTTTGGAAGCAGTGTGGCACAGGAAGTAGACCCTTACCGCATACGACTTCAGGGACCACGGAGGCTGAAACCTGTCGATATAAGGTCAATGATACTTGATATTATCCCGGATCACATTGAACCTGTCATAGAGATGACCCTTAAGAACACATCTCTTATGAAGTGGAAGATGGTGCATGTTGCCAGGAAGTTCGGAGCGCTTAGCAAAGATCTGGATTACGACAGGATCAGCATGAAAAAACTTCTTGAAATATATAAAGGCACTTCCATGTATGATGAGGTGGTCCGGGAGATCCTGCATGATATGCTGGATGTGGATTCAGCCCGCGAGGTTTTATCACAGATCTCTTCAGGCGAGATCCAGATCGAGATCAGTGTCTCAACACCGATAGGTTCATCGGGATTCTCCATGAAACGTGATCTTGTAGCCCCGGAAAAAGCTGATAGGTCGATAGTGCTTGCTCTCAAGGAACGTATCATGCACGATAATATCATATTGTTCTGCATACACTGTAAAAAATGGGCATCTCACAGGAAAGTGATGAATGTGCCGGATGATATCATATGCCCTGTATGTGGATCAAAAATGGTGGCTGCCCTCAAGCCATGGGAAGAGGAAGAGATAAAACTTGTGAAGAAACATAGTGGATCTGCTTCCGGTGAAGAAATAAAACGTATCAAGAGAGTACATAGGAATGCCAATTTTGTGAGAGTCCATGGAAAAAAGGCTGTAATTGCCCTTGCTTCCAGAGGTGTGGGTCCTGAAACGGCTTCCCGCATCATACAGAAAAACCGGCCTGAGGAAGAAGACTTCTACAGGGACATTCTGGCAGCAGAGCGAAACTATGCCAAAACAAAAAAATTCTGGGATTGATAATTGCAGGTAAACGCTCTAATTCCAAAGAATGGAAACCGGTTTTATAAACGTATTCTGCAGTTGTTGAGCAGAAATATATATTTCGTCCAGTATAAAGCACTATTCCCAATAGTTTTATATTTGATGTATTGCAAATTCAGGTGACTAACTCTTTAATTGGAGAGAAGGATTAATTATGAGCGACTTAAACATGAAGGAAAGGTTTTTAAAAGCATTGAAATGTGAGGAAGTCGACAAGGTCCCAGTTCTGTCAGTTACACAGACCGCTATTGTCGAGCTCATGGACAAGACAGGCGCTGCATGGCCAGCAGCCCACAGCGATGCAAAGCTCATGGCAGAACTCGCATACGCTTCATACGAGGTATGTGGCCTTGAGGGCGTAAGAGCACCATACTGTCTTACAGTTCTTGCTCAGGCAATGGGCTGTGAGGTCAACATGGGTACAAAGAACAGACAGCCATCTGTTACAGCACACCCATACCCTGACAGTGTCGAAAACCTGAAAATGCCTGAGAACCTTCTTGAACAGGGCAGGATCCCTGCTGTGCTGGAAGCAATGAAGATCCTTAAAGAGAAGACAGGCGGCAAGGTCCCTGTGATAGCAGGTATGGAAGGACCGATCACCCTTGCATCAGACCTCTGCGGTGTTAAGAGGTTCATGAAATGGTCCATAAAGGACAAAGCTTCATACAACGCTATACTCGACTTCGCAACTGACGCATGTATTGCATACGCAAATGCTCTGGCAGATGCTGGTGCAGATGTTATCAGTGTACCAGACCCAGTAGCTTCTCCTGACCTCATGGCACCGGCTGCCTTTGAAGCAGACCTCAAGCCAAGGCTTCAGAAGTTCTCAGCAGCAGTAAAGGTTCCAATGATCCTCCACATCTGCGGTGATGTCACACCGATCATTCCAGCAATGGCTGACTGCGGGTTTGCTTCTATCAGCATCGAAGAGAAGGTAAAGGATATGGCAGGCGCAAAGGCAAAGGTTGCAGGCAAAGTATCCATTTGCGGAAACGTGTCAAGCCCCTTCGTTCTGCTTCAAGGCACACCTGACAAGGTAAATGAAGCAGTTACAACTGCTCTTAAGGCAGGCGTGGATGTACTTGCACCTGGCTGTGGTATTGCACCGGACACCCCTGTTGCCAACCTTAAGGCAATGGTCGCTGCAAGAGACGCATTCTACAAGTAAACCCGTTCCCCATCTGTGGTCTTCATGACCACATACCTTTCTTTTTTAAATGTATCTGCATTTTACTTATTAGTCTATTATTTACTCAAAAACCATACTCCCGTTCAAAATATCAATTATCAGAGATAAGTGACCTATTATGAAATTCAGCCTTGGGATTGATGCCGGAGGAACGTATACAGATGCAGTCCTTGTAAGAGATACTGATGGTTCTATTGTGGCCACAAGTAAGGCTCTTACCACCTACCCTGATCTCATAATAGGAATTCGCGATGCTATCGACGGCCTTCGAACTGATGATCTGGATAAAGTAAGCCTTGTATCTGTTTCAACCACACTCGCAACTAATACGGTACTTGAAGGAACAGGGAGTCCGGTTGCTCTGATCTTGGTAGGTGATCATCCAACCAGAGGAACATATCCTGCAAAACATTATACAGTAGTATCGGGCGGTCATACGTTCGATGGAGAAGAAACGATACCCCTTGATATAGATGCGGTAAAAGATTTTGCTTTGAGGGTAAAAGGATCAGTATCTGCCTTTGCAGTATCTTCTTTTTTTAGCATCCGAAATCCTGAGCACGAACTTGCCATAAGGGACATTGTAAATGATGTCACCGGATTACCGGTCGCATGTGGTCATGAACTATCCCAGGACCTTGGTGCTTATGAAAGAGCTGTCACTGCAGCGCTTAACGCCCAGCTTTTGCCTATTTGCCGCAGTTTTATAAGCTCGATGATCAACGAGATAAAAAGAAGGGAAATGAAAGCAAGGCTTATAATGCTGAAATGCGATGGGACCGTGATAGGTATAAATGAAGCACTGAAAAAACCAATAGAGTCAATCTTTTCAGGCCCTGCAGCAAGTCTTGTTGGTGCTTCTTATCTATGCAACCTGGATACATGTACAGTAGTTGATGTAGGAGGAACCAGTACGGATGTATCAAGCGTTATAAAGGGTGTACCGGAGCTCACTGACACAGGTGCGATCGTGGGAGGCTGGAAGACAAGGGTAAGAGCTACCAGGATGGAAACCTCGGCACTTGGCGGCGATAGCCAGGTATGGATAAAAAGTAAGCATATCTTCATTGGCCCCAGAAGGGTCATACCCCTATGCCTTGCGGCAGAAAGATATCCAGCGTTCATTGAAAAACTGAAGAGATGCCTGATACCTTCCCGCAGTTCATTGGACATGAACATTCAGCCAGCAAGGCTGTACGTGAGAACAGGTTTTGATCCGATAGAGCTAGATGAATTTGAAACCGAAGTACTGGCTGCTATAAGAAATGAGCCATTGATTCTTGAAGAGATCGCATCTTCCTCTCGTAAATATCCTTCCTCGGTCATACTTGATAGCCTTATAAGTAAAAGACTGATA
Organism: Methanomethylovorans sp.; assembly: GCF_050177135.1. NCBI lineage: Archaea > Methanobacteriati > Methanobacteriota > Methanomicrobia > Methanosarcinales > Methanosarcinaceae > Methanomethylovorans > Methanomethylovorans sp. The sequence continues at coordinate 2,350 of NZ_JBFXHJ010000072.1, read as the reverse complement.
CAGCCTATTGGCTTTACCCCCACCGATGCGTTGCATATACTTGGCGAATATACCCGCTGGAACGTGGAAGCCTCGTTGATAGGAGCAAATCAATTTTCCCGCCTTGCTAAAATGGATGCTGTGGAATTTGCAGTTGCCGTAAAAGAGAAAATGACACATAGCATTGCATTTGATCTGATGTCGTTCCTGCTGAAGGATGTCGATAGAAAAGGAATAGAGCAGATAGTCAATGGTGACTTCCCCGCTCGTTTCAAGCTCGATATTCCGGTAGTGATGTTGGGAGGACCAGTCGCTTCATTTGAAGATGACCTTTCAAGGATAGTGGATGCCGATATCCAGATACCGGAACATGCAGCGGTTGGTAATGCAGTTGGTGCTCTGTTTGGAAAGGGTATTAAAAGAGTTGAAATGTTTATCAGGCCTTTCTCAGTGTCGGAACCTGATCAAAACTACTTGGTTTTTTCTCCATTGGGAAGGCACAAGCTTGAAACCTATAATGATGCTCTTGATTATGCAAAGACACTTGGGAATAAAATTGCAAATGAGTACATGGATGATTGTGGAGTCAGCCGACATAATATGGAGATAGAGTTCTCTCAGCAAACTTTTTCTCCTGAGGACTGGAAACATGCTCCTCTTGAAACGAGAATTGTAATTATGGCTGTAGGTTATCCTAAAAAACAGAGTAATTAACAATAACAATTTAATTCGAAATATACTTTTCTTAAATAAAAAACAGCATTAACTATAGAATGAATTGTAGCAAAAAAAAGAAAAAAAGAAAGGAACTCAAGTTTAGAACTTGTAGTTCGCTTCTGGCTTGAATACTTTTACTTCTGACTTGTACAGGGCGAGCATGTCGCTCATGAACTTGTCCTTTTCGTCGGTAAGTGCATTGATTGCCTTCTCTGCGTCAGCAAGTGCATTTATCTCGAAGCGGGACATCTGGAGCTTGCCCTCAGCCTTTGCAGCATTCAGGATCTTTACGGTCTCAACTGCAGCGGCCTTTGAACGCAGGTACAGGTCGTTTCCGTTCTTGGAAATTGCCTGACCAACCTTCCATGCGTTGTCGTATGCAAGCACATATCCCTGTGGGTCTCTGTATCTGTCGGACATCATCATCATGTCACGGAGCAACTTGCCGTTTCCGGTGTTGAGTGCAACGTTCATGAGAGCTGCATCCATGCTCAGGGTCTGTGCCCAGCACTGGACAGAGGTACCACCGAACTCACCGTGGTATTCGACAGACTCGTTGGACCAGAAGTCACAGCACTGCATTGTCAGGTTACCCATGACATCGGCGTGTGCACATGTTGCAGACTTTCCTTCCTGGGCTATTGGTACACCAGCTATGGACTTTACGATAGTGTTCTCGTATCCGCAGTCCTTACCTGGACCCTTTGCACCTGCTTCATATCCACAGAGTGTCCTTCCTGCAGAGATGGTCCTTGCAATGATTGCCAGGGTGTGAGCAAGGTTCTTGTCAAGCAGTCCGCCTGCAATGAACATTGCAGTGTTTGCCTGTGAACAGTCTGTGTCACCAGCTGGTATTACACCCTTCTTCTGGGCGATCTTTGCAATGTCCTGCCAGATCATGGTCATGTCAAGGGAGCCGAGGCATCCTATTGAGTAGATCAGGCCTGGTACATCGTTTCTCAGGATAGCGTAGTCGAGGACTTCTTTTCCACCCATTGTCTCAATGGACAGGAAGTCTGCTCCGCCTTCTGCAACTGCTTCGAAGGATTCCATGAGCAGGTCGTACTTTGAACCGATAAGTGCAAGGTAGTCGCGCTCTTCACGGATGTCACCAGGGGTGTGCCTGAGACCGCACTTTATGCCGTACTCTTCGTGGTATTCTTCAAGAATGGTCTTCTGGACGTGGGCGATTTCGCCTCCCCATGATGGGTTGTTGGTCATCTGCTGCACGTGTTCTGTCTCGAGTGAGATAGATGGGAAACCAATCTGTACAGCCCTTGCAAGGATGTCAGTTGTGAGCCTGCGGTATTCGGAGACGAGTTTCTCCTTGGACTGTCCGGCCTCTGGCCTTGGTGCATAGTTAACCTCGGCTGTAACATAGCCGGCACCGACTTCCAGACCTAACTTTGCCTTTACTGGGTGCTTTGCGTTACCGAAGAGCATGTCGTCGGCCTTGCTGTATGCCATTTCAGTGTATCTTTTTACTGTCATTATTGTCACCTCATTTAGTGCATGTGGAAGTGTTCCTTCAGCTGCTTCAAGCTCTTTCCTGCGAGGATCATATCTGCCATCTGTGGGGCCTTTGCGGCTTCCTCACCATAGACACCAAGCTCATATGTGACTACGAAGTCCTGGTTCACAGCTCCGCCACCAC
>NZ_JBFXHJ010000071.1:0-11600 GCF_050177135.1 Methanomethylovorans sp. | reverse complement strand
ATTCTTAGGTCATCGGTTCCATTGTACCAGTTAAGGTCCTGTTTTTCAATATCTATTGAGATCTCATTTCCATCGACATATGTCAGAAACGTATGCTTTCCCCTTAATGTTGTGTCAACTGTTGTATTCATTGCTGTGATCTCATCTTCCAGAAGTTCGTCAGTGCCAGGGAACAAACTGACCGATGGCTGGATGACCAATGTACTCTCAGCTTCCAGTTCTGAGAAAAGAGCTGTGAGATTGGAAAATATGGAAGCATTGTCATTTAAGGAGTAAACGGAGATATTGCTATCAGCATATATCGTGTCATATTCCTCTTCCAGCTGTCTTTGGAATGGGTCGTACAGCAGGTTCCACTTATAGTTCCATTGCGGAGCACTATGTGCGCCCACTTTGAACACATATCCTTTTGTAAGCTCATCCTTGAAACGTATCTGGACCTTTGCTATTGAAGCATTCTTTATAGCAGGTTCCTCTAGCTGGAAATATACAAACCGGCTGGTAAAGTTCCTGAAATTGGTCTTCTCATCGCCAAACTTGCCTTTAAAAGGTTCCGATATCCTGTCTTCCGGGCCAGTGAGCTTAACATCTCTTAGCATATCATTTCGGGCCCCCACATCTATTAGATAAGAACCGTCGTCTTCCCGGATATGTGTGGATTGAAAGTTCATTATTAGCAAGTAAGAGAACAAGATCAGTGGGATTAGCAGATGGACTTTGTTAAAGTTCATGTAGTACTCCGTCAGGTTATTTTTATGTTAGCTGAGATCTCATGGGTTTCAGATGTTCCCTCTTTGTGCATGTATAATGTTGCAATGTGATCGCCTCTATTCATCATGGATGAATCAATGCTGAAGGCCATCTCTTTTTTTTCAATGTCTGTAAATAGGTCTGCATTCCCGGATCCATAGCCATAGTGGTATGGTGACTTCTCCCTGAGCGTTATTGCTGGAAGACTATGGTGACCTTCTTTTTCATTGAACAGAAGATCGATCTTAGTAGCTCCATCTATTTTTAGTGAGATATTCCATTCTTCCATCTTTTCAGAAGTAAGACCTTCATCAGCTACCAAAGTGAAAGTAATAATATCTCCTTTTCTGTAAGTATCTGAAAGGCCCTCTATTTTCAGTTCCTCTGCGCCTGCCATACTTACTAATAATACTATTAAGAGGAGTACAGCTGTAAGGATAGAACTATACATATTATTTTTGTTGTGGATCCCCTTCTGAATAGTATCCCCTGCGTTCAATTATATTTTAAGCTGTTTATATTAATTATGATTAATATTATATTATATAAATATAATGCTAAATCAATTAAAAACAACAATATTCAAAGTTACTGCAGCATTACTTGACATAATATGTTACAAGCAAAAGCTTAATTCTTTCTTAAGCTCACAGTCCTGTATCGCCTGAACATAATAATGCATAATGCCACTGCAGTTAACAAAAGGACCACATATACAGAATTTGCAAGATCTATTCTCATCCCTGCAAGATTGTGCAGGTAGAAAAGGCTCAGGGGTACCATGGCCATTGAAAGTCCCAGTGCAAGGGCGATCCTTTCTATCAGGTCTATCTCCCTGTTCTCAAAGAGTGCGTAAGTCCATATTAATCCCGGCACAAAGAGCACCAGCAGTGAACCTACAAGCATCTGGATGATCATTCATCCCTCCTTATTTTTCTTTTCTTTTCTTTTTCCTTTCCTTTCGATCTGATCAAGCCCTTGGGATCAAGATCATAGAATATCAATGCAACTGTTAACAGAAACATACCCGACAGGATCGATACTTCATTAACGATGCTTGTAGCACGGGATAATTTGTAACCGACCATAAATATCCCGATGATAGCGATCATTAAGGCCAGAATAACATCGGTAACCTTGAATTTGTGTCCATTTTCATTTTCCTCTTTATAGAACAGCATATCCATCAGGCCTGAAATTATTGTGGGATATACTATATACTTTACATCAATATATGCTGACACAGTATAGGTCCAGAGGTTCTCCATCAGGAACAACAGAAGCATTGTTACGAAGAGCGTTGAGAATATGTTGTGGTTAAAAGATAATATTTGCCGATGATTTTCTATTATACCTTTTGAAGATCCGGACACGTCTTTTCCCCTCTTGAAACGATCGCTATGCCCATAGATTATATAAGCAGCAGCCATTAACGATACTATGGCTACAATAGCAAAAATTGTAGTATCTGGTATATGTAAATTGTTATTATCTGTATTCTTTCCCAGGGACTGTTCAGCTTGTTTGGAAACTCCGGTATCCTGAGAGGTGTTGTTTACTTTCTTCCCTACTATTGCAATTATTGATGAGTTCCTGATCTCTGCTTCTATATTGACGTCGCCATTATTTTTTGTGGAGATATCTGCATTCAGTATTTCCCAGCCAGCATCATCATCTCTTAAAACAGTCAGAGATGATATGTCTATTTCTTTATCATCAAGCCATGTGTTGCTGACCTTAAAGTGGATATCACCATCATTGATGCTGTCGGGAACTATCGATATATTATATATTCTATATGTTTCGTATGCATCAGTTATATTGTGCAGAGGACTTGCACTGAGTTGTTGGACCACTAAATATGCAGACCGTATCTCATCTTCAAAAGTGATATCCAGGCTTCCAATACCCATTTTTGTGAACTTGAAGCTTGCATTCCTGGACGGGTATGTCCATGTAAGGAACATATCTTCCTGTTCTTCAACAAAATCCGAATTTGAGGTCCATTGTGATGAGCTCTGTAAGGTGTTATTCTGTATGAGCTTAACTTTTTGTTTTGTATCCATTTCAAAAGCTGCAAAATTCCCTAATATGGGTGTTTCCCTGTTCTCTTTCAGGTATAATGACCTTCCTTTTTGAAGTCTTATCTCAATATCGGTGTTGCCATCATCGTTCACATCCCGCAGATCAAGTACAAACTCATCTCCTATCTTTTTTCCATCTTTCAGGATCAGACAGTCCTTCTCATTCTTAAAAGTAATATCCGTAAGCTTTACAGTACTCTGTTGTGCCGACCTGACAGATGAATCGATCCTTGATGATAATATTGTCACTTCTTTGCCATCGATGGAAGTGTTGTAATAGATCTGCCTTCCAGTTTCTCCTATAAAGTCGTGTACCTTTACTCCTTCTTTTAGAAGTGAAAGGGAGGCTTGTCTACCTTTAATGTCGATCTCATTGAGGACCAGGGAATAGCCGGCTCCAAGATTATAGCTATCTGAGCTGGAAAGTGTTGCTGTTGCTTCATTGGCAGTCTTTTTTCCCAGAATGGCCTTTCCATCATCTATATACAAGACACTGTATGGCTCACCAAGAAGAGCAATAGACCCGTAGATCATATTTTCCTGTTCATTCAAAGTAGTGACCTGAAGTGAAGTGTAACTAAAGTTATTTCCGTCAACCTTCGGACCTGTTGTATCGAGTTTTATGTACTCATACGTATGATATTTGTCAAAGTCAAAATAGAACAGTCCCGGAAACATGAAAGTATCCACGCGTTCAAAGTTCCAGGGTGTTGAAGCTGATTCTTCCTTGTACCCGGATGTCACTTCTTTGTAGATATAAAATCCCTTTTGTTTCCTTGAGGCAGGTATAACTATATATTCTATATTATTTTCCCGTATCCAGTCCACGTCTCGTTGCAAGTTAAGCACTTCACAGGCTGTTGGATCGAACAAAGAACCTTCTGTAAAAGCCAGGTATCCAGCTGCAGTTATTATTATATCACCCTTAGGTGCACGAATACTGTATGGTGTATCTGAATAAGGCAGGTTTACCGTAAAGCATCTGGCTGTAGTATTCACATTTACGGTTCTGTTGCAATCAGGTCCGATAATTGATACTGTTTGCAGTCCTCCTCTATGATATGTTTTGAAACAAACATCCATGCTATGGCTTGAGAAAGCCAGGACTTCACCTGGAGATATTAGAAAAATGCTATCCTTAGCAACTAGTTTACCACTCGATACATTCAGCTTACTTATGTACAGGTCACTTCCTGCGGCCATATCGACCCTGTAATACCCAGGTTCAACATCAGTTATACGAAGGGATGAACTCTGCTCGGTTTTGGATACACCGCTATTGGTAATATCTCCATCGTCTGCAAGTTCCATAGATGCAGCTGCATCTCCATCCATCGAGTATACATTGACTTTCAGTTCGTCTGCTCCGGCGTAATTGTTCATATCTTTTTTCCCGACAGCAAGTGTAATTCCCTCTGCTGGAATATATGTGTAGAATGTATGTGCTCCTCGTAGCATATACTGCATGTTGAATTCCGGAGTTTCCTCATGAAGATAGGATGTAGTGTTAATTGTCACTCCAGGACCAACTGCAATAATTGATGGGGGTGGATTTTTCAGAAAAGTGTCAATATCGCCGATGTCTTTATAGCCATCAGTTCCAAAAATTTTATATTCTGTGTTCTCTGCAAGTAGATCATAATTTTCCAGTTCCTCATAGAACATATCATAAAAACTACCTGTTCGTATGAAAAATCCCTTCCCAAAAATTGGTACCACTGTGTTATTATTCAGGTCAATGCTTTTTCCTTCCCTGATCTCTCCCACAATGTCAATATCCCCGTCTTCATCTACATCTTTAAGTTTAATTATGGATATACCATCAGGCGAATACCCATCTTTTATGGTTGTCATGTTCCACAGTTTTGCGTTACTTATCCTGATCGAATTACTTTCCCCATCTTCAAAAAAGCCGGTAAACGAACCCGAGAAAAGAACTACCTCCTCATTTGCATATTCGGTTGTGAAATTTACCTGACAACCTATGTCCATAACCTGCTGATCAACGATCTCTCCATCTTTTTTTAATATCAGATCGATCTGGTTTCTTTCTTCTGAGTGATCATTGACAAGCACTGAGTACCCACGGCTCAGTGCTTTAGGTCTTCCTGCCTCAATGGCCATACCGTCTTTTTCCCATACCTTTTGTTTAAGTATGGCTTCGTTCTCCATGCTTTCTACATAATATTCTGACCCAAGGTAAGGAATGGTTTTACCGTTGTTTATTCCTACATAGTAGAAATGCTCAGGATCTATGTTATAACCATCAGATGTATCAATTCTTATCGTTTCCCCGGGCTTCAGCAGGGAGGGAGCATCATTACCGGTTATGGTATATGATGACCCATCAAAGTAGGCCGGAAAAACCGGTCCTCTTATTTCATCTGCCATAGCTGCTCCGGTAAGTGCACACAGAATAAATAATACTGTAAATATTTTTATTACCATCTGTGTCTCCATTATTCGAAACTGATCTCAACCCAGTCTACAGGGATCTTTTCTTTCCTGACTGCAAGATGACCGGCGTTCAATACAATGTTCAGAGTATTTTCTCCAAGGTAAAGGTCAGCAAGGTCCCAGGTTGCGTTTGCAATTACCCATCCGTCACTGTCACGTTCATAATCAAGATCTTTTATAACAATATACTCCGCTTTCTCACTTTGGATCTGGTCCAGATCATCACCTAAAGGAATTATTTTACATCTGAAAGGTTCAAAATAGGATTCCCGGGTGAATGAGAAAAAAGCTGACGAAACGATTTTCATATTCCCGGCCGGGCAGTACACTTCATATATTTCAGGAGAAGGCCGGACCAGTGCTCTGTTCCTGATATTTTTCTCTTTGATGGTAACTGTGCCAGTTCCAACCTTCACATCCTGAAGGCCGGATCGATAGTAAGTTATAAGGTCCAGATACCCACCGTCTAAATGGCGCGTGTAGAGTCTGCAGGGTGAAACAGAAAAGACAGTATCCTGCACCACAAGGTTCCCTGATGTGACATTTATATCGCGGACCGTAAGGTCATCTGCAGATAATAGTACAATTTTATATACTCCTTTCTGAATTTCAGGGACACTGAGATCACTCTTCTGAGCAGGTCCCTTTGCTGAACTGTTAGTTGCATCTCCATCATCAGGTATCGACGAATTGGCAATGATGATACCATTCTGATCATACAACATTATTTTTAGTTCATCTTCTCCATTGTAGAGGTTAAGATCTTGCTTTTTAAGGCTGAGTTCAAAAGGTCCATCATCTGCAAATGTATAAAATGTATGGTCACCCCTGAGGGTGCAATTCACAAGAACACTATTTCTTTCAGAGTTCACTGTATCGGGGAATACATTTATGTCCGGTTTCCCTTCTGCAGCAATGACCGAATTTTCAGGAGGGCTGCTGAAAAATCCATTCACATCTATTTTAGTTGAATTTACATGTCCAGTGGAATAAACAGAATATTCAGTATTATTACCGACCTCAAAGAACGAAGAATCAACCTTGAAATGCAACGGATCGTATACAGTTCTCCAGTCATAGCTCCATTCAGTGCTGTTTTTACAACCTATATTAAAGTTGTACCCCGTAGGGAATTCATCTTTGAACCGGATCTTGATCACGACTTTGGAATGATCATTTATCGATGGGTCATTTACCTGAAGATATATCAGACTGCTATTAAGCTCCCGATAGGTTACATTTGTGCCATTTGCCGAGTATGTTATACGTCCGGAAACCCTTTCCATTGGTCCTGTTAGCCTTGCATTGCCCTGAGTGTCATTTAGTCCGCCGATGTCTATAAAATAAGAGGCTTCATCTTCTCTGTGCAAAGGATCAAAGTCAATTATGTTAAGATAAAGCACGTAGGCTACCAGCAGTAAAGGTATTATCATCAGCAATTCAGCGTATTTCATTGAACAGACCCTGTATATCTATAAACCTTACCTTTGTTTTCCCTTATTAATTGGAACTCCTTGCTGGAATATTTGTCCGATTCCGCATCGATTGTATTTGCAGAATAATATATATATGTACTCTCTTCATTTTTTGAAATAAACTCTATGGCCTGCTGTGGGTCAGATGTACGGAGGAATTCGGTCCACTCCTCTTGTGTATAAATATTCCACTGGAAAAGCCCTGGGGCTATCACAGGGTGTTTTCCCCATCCTAGGACCCAGGGTGCATCATAGGCAGTTGTGAGGATGTAACTTTCCGGGTCTACATTGGCGGCCATCCACTCGATGTCCCTAATATCGCCATTGGAAATGAGCCTATTGTCTTCTGTCGCTTGTCCATATACAAGTGCACTTCCGGTAAGCAATATCAGTAAAAGGATGATATTTCCATAGATCCGGAGTTCTTTTCTTTGCTCGAGGAGTATCTTTTCAATACAACCTCCGGCCAATATTATAAGGAGGATGTCAAGGGTTGCAAGGTATCTTCTGAAAAACACGATCCTGAATATGACAAGTATACCGGTGATCAGTGTGAAATAAAATACAGGATCCCTTCTTTTATTCAAAAGCATTTTCATGAACCCCAGTACCCCGAATGTTATGTAGGGCAGAGATAAATATGCATATTTTGAATAAGTTAAAAAGGTCCCACCCTGACTGCTCGCTTCTCCCCTTAAGTTGTTTAAAGCAACGCCTGCCAGGCCTTTTAGCATGGAGATCCCCAGTTCCATTCTCTGTATCCAGAAAGGTAACATCAGCACAGCAGCTATGATAAATGTGAGATATATTTTCCGATCTCTTGTTTCAAGTAACCAGAACAGCAAAACTATAGATAAAAGGAGAAAATGCGGCCGGTGGTATATGCTCAAAGCTGCATAAATAATAGCTACAACTATATATCTTTCCTTTTGCAGCAGAAGTATGGCGATCAGTATCAGTAAGAGCCCTAGTATGTTCTTCAGGTAAGAGTATTCAAAAAGCACATACTGGATTGAAGACAGCAGATAGATGAATGCAGAGATGAGCGCACCTCTCTGGCCTGAGATGTTCTCTGACACCGCGAACACAGGCAAAACCATTAATCCGCATACAAGAGGCGTAAATATTGTTATGATCTCAGTGGGTCCAAAGCCGGCAACCACATACAGCATATCACCTAACAAGAATATTCCCTGAGGGAACATTTCTTTGAACCATGCGGGTAATTCGCTCTCCGGGATATAAGGGAGACTTGTAATATATGTATCAAATCCATATTTGTATAGACCGGGATCATATCCAGGCGGTACATTTGTAAAAAAATACTGGTAATAACGAATAAAAAAGGATAATATAGCTACAGATGCCAGCACTATCCATAAGATCTTTGTATGATCTCTTCTTTTTTGTTCTTCTCCATCTGGTTCATTTATAAAAGGGATGCCAAGTAACAGGAGGACCGGTATGAATACCTCCATCCTCAGCATATGCAGGTCTGTCAGGATACTGAACAATAGCAACAGTAGTGATACTAGTGCAAGTTTTATAAATGCATCCTTCAAGACTTCGGGTACATACCTCATGCTCTACTGTATCCTCATGTAAATTCTCTGTAGTGAAAAAAGCAGGCAAGTTTTATAAATTATCGCAACATTTGCACATCTATCGCCAGACCGTTGAAGATCATATTTTTCGGATATTAAAATACAGATGTGTTCAAAGGTAAAAATGAAGCAGAGTTTAAGAAGAGGAACGATCCTTTTAATAGCAGCTCAGGTTTCCTTTGTCCTTTCCGGGTATGCAACACATATTGGATTAGGAAGACTCCTAGGCCCGGAGGATTATGGTCTATATGCAGTTGTCATTTCACTTATGACAATGGTGAATCTGATCCTTTCAACGGGCATACCTCAGGCAGTTTCGAAATATGTGGCCCATGGAGATGGGAACGAATTAAATGTTAAACGCACTGCGCAAAACATGCAATTAATATTCAGTGTGATCCTGTTCATCTTTTATTATTTCTTTGCCGATCAACTGGCTATCATGTTGAACGATCCGGATATGGCTCCTTACCTGAAACTTTCTTCTTTCATTGTTCCGGCATATGCATTACAGGCCCTGTATGTCGGTTATTTCAATGGGTTAAAGGAGTATGGTAAACAGTCCTTAATGGTTATTCTCTATTCTGCTTTTAAAGTAGTGTTGATACTTGGTTTTGCATTAACCTCATATGCACTTTATGGTGCGATAACCGGCTTTATAATATCCTCGGTGGCTGTTCTTGTCATAGGATTATATTTTGTCCATTCTGCTGATAAGAGATTGCCTGCATCGAACAATGAACACAGCATGATATCGGCAAGAACTATCCTGGATTTTGCAACTCCCATTGTGTTCTATTCAGTGGCTACGAATCTGATTATGAGCTTTGATCTTTTTTTTGTCAAAGCCTACCTGACAGATATGGATGCAGGTATCTACTCTGCGGTTTCCACTATTTCAAAAGTGCCTTTTTATGTCATTGCAGGTATATACGGTGCTCTGTTCCCTGCCATTTCGAGTATGTCAGCACACAACGACAGATCACAGATGACTGTGCAGATCATAAAGTCAGTGAAATACTCCATGCTCGTTCTTGTTCCTTCTACTTTGTTCGTAGTACTTTTCTCAAGGCAAGTTCTTAGTTTCCTGTTTTCGGATCAATATTCCGGTGGTTATACTGCACTGGGAGTGCTGACAATAGGCATGGGCTTCTTCGGTTTGTTCTCGCTGTTCACTACTGTTATCAATGGAAGCGGACAGCCGCGCGTTTCAATGCTGATGAGTCTGATCGTCCTTGTACTTGATATTGTCCTTAATCAATTGTTCATACCCTCGTATGGAGTGGTTGGTGCTGCTATGGCCACATGTACGGCTTGCCTGCTGGGACTTGTTGTTTCGTTCTTATACGTTTACAGAAGATACAATCATTAAAAGGAAATGTCATGTTCTCATTCACTATGATCAAATTTGGGATACTCAAAACCCTGGAAGAGATGTATGTATACACATTCCTTTTTCTGGCGAATTTATTTCCAGACATGAGTGTATGTTCTGTAATAAGAGCTTTATTGGTCAGGCCGATAGCAAGTGTCGGGAGCGATACGCGCATCAGAAAGAATCTTTATGTCAATTCTTTCAGGAAGCTTTCTATTGGAAGGAATTGCTTTATAAACCGTGGTGTGCAGTTCGATTGCTCCGGTCGTGTGTCGGTTGGGGACAACTGCTCGATCGGTTTTAATGTGCTGGTGACTACAAGCACCCATCTGGAAAAGGACCGTGTAGGTGAAGACGGACGTACCTTCATTGGAGAGGATGTAATTATCGGTAATGGTGTATGGATCGGGGCCAATTCCACTATATTGCCTGGCACAGAGATCGCAGACCATTGCATTATAGCTGCGGGTGCTGTAGTTAAAGGCAAACTTGATCCATCGGGCGTATACGCAGGAGTGCCTGCAAGGCGTATTCGGGATACCCCCGGTATTGCAGAAAAAAGGATATGAACCGTCACATTAACTTATTTTTTCGACCTTCCAGATCATATTGTTCCTTGTGACAGATGTCAGCTTGTATCTGTTATTTTTCTCCAGATGCTGGAAAAGCTCTGTAGCTTCCTGTGTAACATAGACCGGGATACCATCAGAGATCATTCTATCTATGAGTGGTACGAGGTCTTTCTCTATATTTGCAGGCGTGTACCAATATGCCATATCGGGCTGTGCCCTGATCTCTGCTTCTGTCCTATACACTGCTATCTGACGGTCCAGCATGAAAACCTTATCAAATGCCCGGGTGAAAATAACAGCATTCGGAGGTGTGGCATCTACCGTTTCCCTGTTCAGTGCACTCCAGCCGTTCAACCTATCTATTGATTTTATCAGATTGTTGTCACTCTCGAATATCGTAGTTGTGGATGTGAGCAGTATGAGCAGCAAGCACAAAGCAACAATTCGTGAATGGTCTTGTTTCCTGAAAAAAGCTGTTAAAAATACAGCAGCAAATGTGCTCATAATTGCATAGTTGATCAAAAAGTAACGCGCCATAGAGGAATCCATGGATACGTTCTCAAATCCCCAGGTCTCTCCTCTGAAACCATACAGACCAAAGAACAGAATAAATAAACCAATAAGAAAAAGCGAAAAGAAACGCTGCATTTTGTCCTTTGAGAAATATATCGATATCACTCCAAAACAGGCAAGAACAAAAAGCAGAGGTGGATAACCTACTATATAATCCATGAATGAACTGGCATAGACGCCCAGGTTGTTCATAAGATATTCAAACTGGTAACCTATCCCTCCTCCTCCTGTATTGATGTCCACGGTCTGTGCATTAAGGGACGAGTTGGCTACTGTCCACAATATACGCAGCACTAAAAAGATGCTAGCGAATATGATCATCTCTTTCAGCTGTATCTTTCCGGTAATTCCCCATCTTGCAGCAAGAAGGCCTATCAATATTGATCCGAATATCACTATTTCTGAAGTTCGCGTAAAAACAGCATAAAGACAGAACAGGCCGGCACAGCCAATATACGTGTTCTTTCCGGTTTGAATACCCTTGTGAAAACAATAGAGAGCAATGATCGAAAAGGTCACTGCAGGAATATTGCTGTAGTACGTATTAGAAAAGAACACGTAGGAGGGATTCAGTCCCCACAGAAGTGCTGCTATGATCGCAGTTTTTTCGTCGAATATGTTCCTTACGAGCAGATATAAGAAAAGTACGCCTATGCATCCTGCCAGAGGCACTATGTGATCTATAAGCCCATACAACCTTGCAGTAGCAA